>CABUMZ010000010.1 GCA_902492825.1 uncultured Collinsella sp. | reverse complement strand
ACCCACGTTGACGCGGGCATAGACGCCATCGGGAAACTCGGTTTGGAAGTAGAGTGCCTCGGCTGCGTGCGGACACGAGCGCACAAGGATACGCAGGTAGTGCTCGGCGCCCTCGTAGTCCAGCTCGCGCCAGGCAGCGCTCATCAGCGCGATGAGCGTCCATGGGTCCAAGTCGCGCTCCGCGTCCTTGGGACGACGGCGCAGCGGCGTGTTGGCGAGATAGGGGACGGAGTGGGCAGAGCGAAATCGCTTGAGCTCCTCGGCGGGGTATTCGAGCTTTGCCATGGCGAGCATCGCGGTGTGGCGGACACCAGCGGGGTCGTTGGGCGCAAAGTCCAAGCTGCGGTTTGCGGCTTCGAGCGACATGCGGTAGCGGCCGCTAATGAGGGCGCGCGACGCAAGGGCGGCAAGCCAGCGCAGGTAGGGACGGCGGGTCAGGTCGCCTGCGGCCTCACGCTCGTAGGGGTCTTGCGCCGAGGCGATCTTGAGCGCCAGGTCGTGCTCGACCTCATCGCACTTGGACACCAGGTACTGTACGTATTCCTCGTTGGATTCGGCGGTGAGTGCCGTCAGCATGCGCTGGGCGTCCCAGTTGGCCGGATCGAGTGCGGCGGCCTCGCGAAGCATGTTCTCGGCAGCGGCCTCTTCCTGCTCTGCCTGGGCATCGTCGGGGATAAAGGGAATGCGGTAGTCGACGGCCTCGACCACCTTGGCAATCAGATGCCCGGCGCGGTCGCGGTCGTGCACGATGAGCGGTGCGGGGTTGCGGGTGAATTGTTCCATCAGACGCTCTACGGCGGCACCGTCGGTGAGCGGGATATTGTCGCGGCGCAAGGCCTCAAGAACGAGGCGATGGCAATCCTCTTGAATGGGATCGAATGCCATGGGGCCTCCTTTGCTGCGGTTAGGGTTCAGATGTTTCTATATAAAGTTCTAGTTTACCCGCATGTGGCACACCGGGGGTGCCGCACTTGGACTTGCACCTTTGCACCACGAAGTCGGATGTCGCACAAATGTCGGCACCATGGACGGCCGAGTGGTATCACGGTGCCGCAAACGGTCGATTTTTGGCGGCGAACGGTGCATATTTTGGAGGGGCACCGTCCTGCCCGGGATATGTAGTCAACCTTGATAAAACGTTTGCCCAGCTTGGGAGTATGAATGCCGCACAAGGGTCTTCAGGGATAGAAAAAACGTTTCATCATTGGCGGCTTTAGGTGAATAACTGACCAACCAGAACGGTAAAATAGTGTTTGTCTGAGCGTTGAGACGTTTAGACATCGCGCATTGTCATCGCCGGCAACGCGCAAACCGGTCCTAACGGAGCCAATTGGGTGCTCCGTTATATACGCAAGTCTAAGAGGGGCTTGTTTAGGAGGCACAGCATGGGACGTTTTACCAATCCTCGCGATCTGTACTTTGGTGAGGGCGCTCGCCACGAGGTGAAGAACCTCAAGGGCAAGAAGGCCATCATCGTTTCTGGCGGCAGCTCTATGCGCCGCGGCGGGTTCCTGCAGGACGTCGAGAACGACCTTAAGGAAGGCGGTTTCGAGGTCAAGCTGTTCGAGGGCGTCGAGTCCGACCCGTCCATCGAGACGGTCATGAAGGGCGCCGAGGCCATGCGCGAGTTCGAGCCCGACTGGATTATCGCCATCGGTGGCGGCTCGCCCATCGATGCCGCTAAGGCCATGTGGGTCTTCTACGAGTATCCCGAGGAGTCCTTCGATAACATCATCCAGCCGTTCAGCTTCCCTGAGCTGCGTCAGAAGGCTCATTTCTGCGCCATCTCCTCTACCTCCGGCACCGCTACCGAGGTCACTGCCTTCTCCGTCATCACCGACTACGCCAAGGGCATCAAGTACCCGCTGGCCGACTTCAACATCACCCCTGATGTCGCCATCGTCGACCCCGAGCTCACCTACACCATGCCCGCCAAGCTGTGCGCTCACACCGGCATGGATGCTCTGACCCACTGCATGGAGGCCTACGTTTCCACCTGTGCCTCTATGTTCACCGACGCCAACGCTCTGCACGGCATCCGCGAGATCGTCGAGTGGCTGCCCAAGTCCTATGCTGGCGACCATGAGGCCCGTCAGCACATGCACGAGGCTCAGTGCATCGCCGGTATCGCCTTCTCCTCGGGCCTGCTTGGCATCGTTCACTCCATGGCTCACAAGACCGGTGCTGCCTTTGAGAACGGCCACATCATCCACGGTGCTGCTAACGCCATGTACCTGGGCAAGGTCATCCAGTGGAACTCCAAGGACCCGCGTGCTGCCGAGCGTTACGCTTACGTGGCCAAGGAGATCCTGCACCTTCCCGGCGAGACCAACGAGGAGCTCATCGCTGCGCTCGTCCAGAAGATCCGCGACCTCAACGACCAGCTCAACATTCCGCAGTCCATCAAGGATTACGCGAATGGTGGCGTGAAGGTCGACGCCGAGAACCCGCAGATGGTTTCCGAGGAGGAGTTCCTCGCCAAGCTGCCCGAGATCGCCGCGAACGCCGAGCAGGACGCCTGCACGCCCGAGAACCCGCGTGAGACCAAGGCTGCCGACTTCGAGAAGATCCTCAAGGCCTGCTACTACGACACCGACATCGATTTCTAATCGACTCTCGCTGTCTTGCAAGGGGTCTCGTGCTCTATGCACGAGGCCCCTTTTTGCTATGGTGCAAAGGGGTCAGGTTGCTTTGCACCAATCGTTGTTTGATGAAGGGCGGATTCTCGTATGGCGCTTCCCATGGTTTATGGCGGTCCTGGCCGGTATGTTCAGGGGCCGGGCGAACTTTCGCGTCAGGGCAGGTATTTGTCATGGTTGGGCTGCGCTGCCTATGTCTTGTTTGACCAGGGCACCGAGGATCGGCTGTGCAAGCAGATCGTCGATGGATTTCTGGACGAAGACCTAAGCGAGCCATTCTTTAAGATCTATAACGGTCCGTGTACGGAAGAAGCCGTTGTAAAAATGGCTAAGGAAGCCCAGGCCGAGTATTGCGACATGGTGGTGGGTATTGGCGGCGGCAAGATGCTGGATATCGCCAAGGCCGTTGCGTTTTATGCCGAGTTGCCGTTGTGCGTATGCCCCACGGCGGCTTCGATGGACGGTCCGTGCAGTGCGATTTCGGTGCTGTATCACGAGGATGGGTCGTTCGACCGCTACCTGATGCTCGAGAAGAATCCAGACCTGGTCGTGGTCGATACCAACGTGGTCTCGGCGGCTCCGCTGCGTATGACGGTCGCTGGTATGGGCGATGCGCTGGCAACGTATTTCGAGGCGCGTTCGTGCGCCGCGGCGCACGGCGCCAACGAGCACGGTGGCGCGCCGGGACACTTGGCCTTGGTTGCGGCTCGTGCCTGCTATGACACACTCATGGAGTGCGGCGTCGCTGCCAAGCGCGATCTCAAAAAGGGCCGTACATCGCCAGCGGTTGAGCGCCTGATCGAGTGCAATATTCTGCTCTCGGGTGTTGGCTTTGAGAATGGTGGCCTAGCGCTTGCCCATGCCATAGCCAACGGCCTGACGATTCTGCCCGAGTGCAAGGCCATGCATGGTGAGGCCGTGGCATTTGGCCTGGTGGTGCAGCTGCGCCTGGAGCGTGCGCCCGAGCTTAATCAGGTGCTCGAGTTTTGCCAGCGCGTTGGTCTGCCGACGACGCTCGAGGAGCTGGGCCTTGACGAGATTTCCGATGCCGACCTGATGAGCGTTGCAGATGCGGCCTTTAGAAACGAACGCAATATGGCTAACGAACAGGCCAAGGTGACCAGACAAAAGCTCGTGCAGCTCATGCGCGAGGCATAGCTAGGCGCTTGATCGACCTTGTGCAATCGAGGCGGCGATAGGCATAGGCTATTTGCCTCAAAGGTGCGCCGCGTGTAATTTGCCCGAGGCGTGGGCCGATAGCGTATCATTATCTCTTGCTTGTTTGCACTGCTCAGGGAGGGGCCGCGCATGGCGCAGGAACACGATCTGTTTGATGACATTATCGAGATTGGCAAGGGTTTCGACTTTCTTAAAAACCCGCTTGGCGGTGTGACCGATGCACTCGATCCGTCGGCACCGCAGTGGAATCCTGCCGACTACAAGGAGCGTCCGCGCGGCAACACAATTCCGTGCCTGACCTGCAAAAACGAAAAGAGCGGTTGCACTGCGTGCATGGACGTGTGCCCGGTCAACGCTATCGAGGTCGAGGAAGACGCCATCGAGATTCTCGACTCCTGTCGCAAGTGCGGCCTGTGCGCCGCTGCCTGTCCGACCGAGGCGATCATCTCGCCGCGCCTGGCGCCTAAAAACCTGTATGACGATATTGTCTCTGCTGCTACGAGCCACGAGACCGCCTACGTCACCTGCACGCGCGCTCTTAAGCGCATGCCGCGCGAGAACGAGGTCGTCGTCGCCTGCGTGGGCGATATTACTGCCGAGACCTGGTTCTCGGTACTGGCTGACTATCCCAACGTGAGCGTCTACCTGCCACTAGGCGTGTGCGATAAGTGTCGCAACACCGGCGGTGAGGACATTCTGGGCGAGGCGATTGCGAAGGCCGAGGAGTGGTCCGGCACGGGCATGGGCCTGGAGGTCGACCCCAAGAGCCTCAAGTGCCATAAGCGCCGCGAGTACGAGCGCAAGGAGTACATGGATAAGATTGCCCGCACCACGGGCCTAACCGTGACTAAGCTCAACCCGGCGACGGCGGCACTGGCCTCGGTGACGCAGAAGTTGAAGGCCCACCGTCACCAGATCACGCAGCTCGAGCGCACACTCAACACCATGTGCGGCACCACGACGACCAAGCGTCGCCGTTCGCTCACGCACGGGCGGCAGCTGGTGCTCTCGACGCTGCAGAACCACCCCGAGCTTGCCCAGAATATGCAGGTGAGCACACCGGAATGCGATTTTGACAAGTGCACGTCGTGCGGCGAGTGCGTCAACGTGTGCCCCACGTTTGCCTGCGATTTGGTGGGAAGCGGTCGCTTTGCACTGGAGTCCACGTATTGCCTAGGTTGCGGAGCTTGCGTCAAGGTGTGCCCCGATCATGCGCTCAAGCTGGTCGAGCACGATGCGTCCAATCTGGTCGTTGTCGACCCCGAGGCCGAGGAAAAGGCCGCTCAGAAGGCCAAGGCCCACGAGGAGGCCGAGAAGGTCAAGGCCGAAGCAAAGGCCAAGCTTGACAAGATGCTCGACCAGGTGGAAAAGCTCGCGGACTAGTCAGCGAGCTCTATCTCTGCTTCATTTGCGCCGCCGCGGTGTCCGGATTCGCCCGGATGCTGCGGCGGCGCTATACTTATACAGATTGAAGTACCTGTATCAAAAGGAGCTGTCGTGTCCCTTTCCATCGGTATCGTGGGCCTGCCCAACGTGGGCAAGTCGACGCTGTTCACCGCGCTTACTAAAAAGACCGGCCTTGCCGCCAACTACCCGTTCGCCACGATCGACCCCAACGTGGGTATCGTCGATGTGCCCGATAGCCGCCTGCAAAAGCTTGCCGACATCGTCAACCCGGGCCGCATTGTGCCGGCTACGGTCGAGTTTGTCGACATCGCGGGCCTGGTGAAGGGTGCCAACGAGGGCGAGGGCCTGGGCAACCAGTTTTTGGCAAACATCCGCGAGACCGATGCCATCTGCGAGGTCGTGCGCTACTTTAAGGACCCCAACGTCATGCGTGAGGTGGGCCGCACGGGCGAGTTCGTCGATCCTGCCGGCGATGCCGACACCATCATGACCGAGCTCATCCTGGCCGACATGGGCACGCTCGAGAAGCAGCTGCCCAAGCTCGAGAAGGAGGCCAAGCGCGACAAGGAGCTCATGCCCAAGTTCGAGGTGGCCAAGCGTCTGCTCGCCTGGCTCAACGAGGGCAAGCGCGCCGCATCCATGGAGATGACCGACGAGGAGCGTGCCGCCGCCAAGGGCCTGTTCCTGCTCACCATGAAGCCCATCCTGTATGTGGCCAACGTGGACGAGGATATGCTCAACGACGACCTGGCGCCCATCGACGGCGTCAAGCCGCTGCCTATCTGCGCCAAGATCGAGGCCGAGCTTTCCGAGCTCGATCCCGAGGACGCCGCCGACTACCTGGAAAGCCTGGGTCTGGAGCAGCCCGGCCTGGACGTGCTCGCTCAGGCTGCGTACAAGCTGCTCGGCCTGCAGTCGTTCTTTACGGCCGGCGAGATGGAGGTTAAGGCCTGGACGGTGCGTCAGGGCGCGACCGCCCCGCAGGCCGCCGGTGTCATCCACACCGACTTTGAGCGCGGCTTTATTAAGGCCGAGGTCATTGGCTACGACGACTACATCGAGCTCGGCGGTGAGCAAGGCGCCAAGGCCGCCGGCAAGCTGCGTATTGAGGGCAAGGACTATGTCATGGCCGATGGCGACGTCGTGCACTTCCGCTTTAACGTGTAAGGACGACGCATATGTTCAAATATGGCAAAAAAGCCGGCTACATGGGTATCGCGCTGCTCGTGCTTGCGGTGATTCCGCTGGTGGTTGCAGCGTTTGTTATCCCCAACATTGGTCCCGAGGTGGCAACAAAGTTTAACGCAGCAGGCGAGGTGACGCGTTGGGGCAAAAGCTACGAGCTGCTGGCGCTGCCGGTGCTCAACCTGCTGCTCGGCGTGGCGACGTATTTTACCGCCGGTCGTCAAGCAAAGAACAATGATGATTCCGCCGCCATGGCGCGCATCGTGTGCGAGCGCTACCTGCGCAACGGTTGCATCACGGGTGTGTTCCTCAACGTGATCAACGTTTACTTTATGTACTCGGCGATTACCGGAACGGGCTTTGGCTTTGGTTTCTAGCTTGTCCTTCTAGGCAACGAGCCTGCACGCATATTCAATGGCTGCTGCGAGGCCGCCGCTCGACCGTGGTTGAAAGACTACATCGGCGGCGGCCTCGTTTTCGTATCCGGCGCCGCGAAGGGCGAGTGCTATGCCGGCTTCTAAAAGGAGCGGCAGGCCGCGTTGGCTGGTTGCGATTACGGCAACCTGATTGAGCGAGCAGCCGTGCGTTTGGCATTGAATGGCAAGTTCACCTTGCGTCGGGCAAGGGACCAGAACGGCGACGACGCGACTTGATAGCAATGCAAATGCTGTGCGCTCATCGGGCGAAAGGCATTCTGCTTCAACGACGACGAGCTTGGGCGGTGCGCTGTTTGTGCGAAGCGTGGCTCGGTGCATGCGGACCGAAGAACCCGACATAGAAAACTCCTGTGTATTCGGGAAAACGTAAACTATAGTTTACGTTTATGTTCGGCTCCATTTCAAACTCGGCTGCATGGACGAACGTGCGAAACAGATTCTTGGCAGGCGGGTCGAAGAGACACGCAGGGACCTTGGTATCTCCAAGGTTGATTTTTGTGTGGCGACAGGAATCAGCCGACCCTACCTCGACCGAATCGAAGATGGGACGGCAAATTTCACGCTCAAGGTTCTATTTAAGATCGCGCCCGCACTCGGCATGACGGTGTCAGAGCTTCTTGAAGGCATTGAGTAGGGGATACCGGTCGATGCCTGGCTACGCCATCGGGATGCGGTCGTGGTTGACTTGGCTGTAGAACAGGCGCTGGATTTCGGCGGCATCGCGTGACTGGCCGAGTGCCCACATGGTCTTGGCCACGAGCGTCTCGGTGGTCATGTCGTCGCCGCGCAAAATACCCGGATGATCGGCGTAAGCTCGGCCGACCTCATAAATACCCAGGTCGAGGCCCTCCTCGGGGACCTGCGTGGTCATAACGACAGTGCGACCCGAATCGACCCAGCGGAAAATTGCCTCTTGGAACGACTCGCCCGACTCGCCAAACTCGGGAATACCGCCAATGCCAAAGGTCTCCAGAATCACGGCGTCGTAGCTATTGGCAAGGGCGTCGAGGATGCCCGGGTTTACGCCGGGCGTAAGCTTGAGTACAAATACGCGCGGGTCGATGCTGTCGTAGAAACGCACCGGGTTTTCGCCCTGATGAGTGCCGTGGAGCCCGTTGCGCACGATGCGGTCGTTGCGGATGTAGGCAATGGGCGGATAGTTGACGCTAATGAACGCGTTAAAGCTCATGGTGCGCTGCTTGCGGGCTCGCGTGCCGGCAATGGCGACGCCGCCAAACACGATCGATACGTCGTGCGAGTGCTCGTCGAGCGCATAGAGCAGGCTCTGGTACAGGTTGAGTTTGGCGTCAGTAAATGGGTTGCCCATGGGCTTTTGCGAGCCGGTGAGCACGATGGGCTTGGGGCTGTCCTGAATCAGGTAGGAAAGCGCTGCCGCGGTGTAGCTCATGGTGTCGGTGCCGTGCAGAATCACGAAGCCGTCGTGGTCGGCATAGCCCTCGACGATGACGTCGCGGATGCGCATCCAGTCGCTTGGGCGCATATTGGTGCTGTCGATGTTCATGGGCTGCACCACGTCGAGCTCGCAGAGGCCCGAGATCTCGGGGACGCTCTGGGCGAGCTCCTCACCGGTCAGGGCGGGGGAGAGGCCGTTGCCGTCCTCGGTCGATGCGATGGTGCCGCCCGTGGCGATGAGAAGGATGCGCTTCATGCTGGTATTCCTATCGTATTTGCCGCCGCAGAGGCGGAGTCGTTCGGCAGTATTGTGGCACAGGGCGTCCAATGTTCAAACGTATTACATCATCTGTAACGTTTGAAAACACTTCAATTGCCGTTAAATAGGGGCCCAGGTCGTGCGTTTGCCGTGCGCTGATGGCTGCGAGGGGCGAGAAACCCCATATAACGTGTACACTATGGAGGTTATTTTCGTTCATTCACGCGGGTGGGCACCGGCTCCCCGCCAACAAGAGGGGGAAACCATGGATCAAAAGGCTTCCGCAAAGGTCCTCGTACTCGACTTTGGTGCGCAGTACGGTCAGCTCATTGCCCGTCGCGTCCGCGACCTCAACGTGTATTCCGAGATCGTCCCCTGCGACATCTCGGCCGACGAGATTCGCGAGATGAACGCCTCTGCGCTCATCCTTTCCGGCGGCCCGGCTTCCGTGTATGCCGAGGACGCTCCGTCCATCGATCCCGCCATCTTTGACCTGGGCCTTCCCGTTCTGGGCTTTTGCTACGGCCATCAGATCACGGCCGTGACGCTCGGCGGCAAGGTCGGCCACTCCGAGGTGGGCGAGTACGGCCGCGCCACCATCACGCGCACGGCCGGCGCCAAGCTCTTTAACTCCACGCCCATGGAGCAGACTGTGTGGATGAGCCACCGCGATGCCGTTTCCGAGGTGCCCGAGGGCTTTACCGTTACCGCCAGCACCGACGTGTGCCCGGTTGCTGCCATGGAGTGCGTCGAGCGCAAGATCTTCACCACGCAGTTCCACCCCGAGGTCAAGCACTCCGAGTACGGTCAGCAGCTGCTGAGCAACTTCCTGTTTGAGATCTGCGGTCTGGAGCCCAACTGGAGCATGGACAACCTGGTCGAGACCATGACGGCCGAGTTCCGCGAGAAGGTCGGCGACGACCGCGTGATTCTGGCCCTGTCCGGCGGCGTCGACTCCTCCGTCGTGGCTGCGCTGGGCGCTCGCGCCGTGGGCAAGCAGATGACCTGCGTGTTCATCAACCACGGCCTGCTGCGCAAGGGCGAGCCCGAGCAGGTGGAGGAGGTCTTCACCAAGCAGTTTGACGTCGACTTTATCCACGTTCACGCCGAGGACCGCTATGCCGAGCTTTTGGCCGGCGTGACCGAGCCCGAGGAGAAGCGCCGCATCATCGGTACGCAGTTCTGGAAAGAGTTCTTCGCCGTGGCGCAGCAGCTCGAGACCGATGGCAAGCCGGTCAAGTACCTGGCTCAGGGCACCATCTATCCCGACATCATCGAGTCCGGCGCTCGCAAGACGGGCGGCAAGACGGCCACCATCAAGAGCCACCACAACCTGATCCCGTTCCCCGAGGGCGTGCACTTCGACCTCATCGAGCCGCTTGACCACTTCTTTAAGGACGAGGTCCGCGCGCTTGGTCTGGCACTGGGCCTGCCGGGTCACATCGTGTTCCGCCAGCCTTTCCCGGGCCCGGGTCTTGCCATCCGCATCATCGGTGCGGTCGACAAGGAGAAGCTCGAGATCCTCAAGAACGCCGACGCTATCGTGCGCGAGGAGCTCGACGCCTACAACCAGCGTCTGTTTGAGCAGACCGGCGAGCGCAACTCCGAGCACAGCTGCTGGCAGTATTTCGCGGTCCTGCCCGACATTAAGTCCGTCGGTGTTATGGGCGACGAGCGCACCTACCAGCGCCCGATCATCCTGCGCGCCGTTGAGTCCAGTGATGCCATGACCGCCGATTGGGCCAAGCTGCCCTACGACGTGCTTGCCCGCATCTCCGGCCGCATCGTTGCCGAGGTTCCCGGCGCCAACCGCGTGTGCTACGACATTACGTCCAAGCCGCCTGCGACCATCGAGTGGGAATAGTTACGCACATTATCGTGAGGTTGTTTTGGCGTGAGTTTTGATGCATTTTGATGCTTCTGGATTCGCTGAAATACCTCTAAGCCAATGATTCTCATGTAACGCGAAAGGCCTTCGGATAGAGTTCCGAAGTCCTTTCGACTTATTGTCTGAACTGCGGTTTGAGCGAAATTATAATAGCCAAGCGATTAGCTTTGTTGCCAAAGCGCACGATAACGTGCGGTTCACCAGCGCTTTTACCAACTATCTCTAAAATCCGTACTCACAAGGATACCTTAGATTGCTGGCACTCTTTATTGTGTACTCATAATGCACTCACGGAAATAGCAACCGCCAAACGCCAATTCAGAAATCTAAACCATACAGGTGACGCTCCGGTTATTGCGGCTTGTGCGAAACGCACGGGAAGCGAGCCTAGGGGCGCGGGACCCCCCGCAAACGGGTGCTCAATGGACGCCGCCGTCCTCCTATGCCGAGGATTTGTCCGACGGCATAGGCTACTTGCTGAATTAATCGATCAGCTCATATCCGCTCAAAAATCACCACTTGCCAGTGTCGCACCAATGCACTCGCCAGTCGCGGCTCCGCCGCCGTCGCGCAATGCAAAACGGGGCCGCTCTTGCGAACGGCCCCGTGACGGCAATGACGGCAATGACGGCAGATTCCTATATAGCCGGTTTCCCTTCACTGCCTTCACCGCCTTCACCCTCTATGCGCTGAAGCGTCACCAGCTGGCCCGCGCTCGTGTGCTTCTTGGCGTAGCGCACGCCCCTTGAGAGCATGAAGCCGCTGTTCTGTGCGAGGTGCTTGCCCAGCACGGGGACCGTCACGCCCTCGACCCCCGCAGCATCCATGAGGTTGCTCATGGTTCCCTGCCAGATGCTCACGCCGCGCGACATGAAGTCGAGCGTGCGCATGACGCAATCGGGGATATCGCGCTCCTCGAGCTCCTCCTCGCTGGTTTTGCCCACCATCTCCCAGATGCAGTCCTTAAGCCGCAGCTTCAGTTCTTGGAACTGCACGTCGCGCCCCGTAATGGAAAGCGTTGCGTCGGCGGCGCCCCTGTTGGGCCTCGACAGAACCCAGGTGCTGTCGGCGCTCCCCGTGATCCCGTTGGTGCCGGAAACCGTGTTCATCACGTCGCTGTCGGCCTGCTTGCGCGTGTGGTGCACGGCGATAAGGCACGCGGCATGGTCATCTGCCAGCTTCTTCAGCGCCCCGAAATCGCGGTAGTCCGCCGCATACAGGCTGTCGCTGCTCGGCCTGCGCACCTTCTGGAAGGTGTCCACTATCACCAGGCGCACGTCGGGGTTCTCGTCCAGGAATCCGCCGACCTGCTCCACTAGGCCTTCGCCCAGGCACGGTGCTGCGTTGCTTAGGAAGAAGCGCTCGCTCGCCACGTCGGAAAGCGCCCAAAGGCGCTTCTTCACGCGCTCGTAGGTGTCTTCCAGGCACAAGTAGAGCACGCCGCACTTCTTGGTGGCGAAGCCCCAGAACGGGCTTCCCGAGCTTACAGCCAGGCCGATGGATAGGCACAGCCAGCTCTTCCCGCATTTCGGCGAGCCCGCGATGACGTGCCCGCCTAGGGGCAGAAGATCCTCGATTATCCAATCGGCCTCGACGGGCGGCTCCTGGATGAGCTCGCTTGCAAGGCGCACCTCTAGCGCGGCCATCGCCCCGACCCCTCCTGCTCGGCCGCGGCGAACCATCTGCCGCGGGCATCTTGGCGAAGCCGCAGGCCCGTTGCAGCGCATACGGCGTTGAGGCGGTCTTCCAGCGAGAGCGCGTAGTCGACGAGCTGCTCGCCGCTCGGCTCTCCCTCGAAGCCGTGGTTGCGCAGCCTGCGCCTCCGCTCCTCCATCCGTTCAAAGTAGGACATCGCTAATCGCCCCGCTCCATGCGCATGAGCGCGTTCCGCGGCGAGCACTGCGCGATGTGGGCGCCTTCGCCGCCGAAGCCCTCGAAAAGCGCCGCGAGCATTCGAATCACGTCAAGCACCTCGGGCTGCACTTCGTAGCCTTCTCCCAAGCGCAAAAGCTCGCAGTAGACCATCTGCATGCCCTCTTCCATGCCCTTCTGCACGCGGCTGCTGGGCACCACGGTCACCTCCTGGCACAGAAGCCGCGCCACGATGTAGTCCTGCTTCGTCAGACCGCTCATGGCCACGATCGCGTCCAGCCTCTGACCTTCTTCGGGGGACACGCGAAACGACACCGTCTTGCTGCGCAGGCGCCCGTGCTCGTCCAGGTTCTTCCTACTCATCGTCTTTCGCCTCCTTCAGGGCTCTCATCGGGTTGTATCCGGCGCTTGCCGCGCGCTGTATATCAAGGTCGGCAGCCATTTCCTGCTGCTTGTTCGGGAACAGGTGCGCGTAGCGCATGGTCACCTCGGTGCTCTCGTGCCCCATGCGGTCGGCGATGGCCAGCGCCGAGTAGCCGAGCTCGATGAGCAGGCTCACGTGGCTGTGGCGCAGGTCGTGGATGCGGATGGGCTCCATGCCGCACGCTTTGCAGCCGCGGCGCATCTCCTCGCGCAGGAAGCTCTAGGTGTGGCGGAATATCCGCTCGTCCTCGGCGATGCCGCGAAGGCAGGCAAGGTAGTCGCGCGTCTCCTCGGCCAGGAACTCGGGCATCACGATGGTCCTCACCGATTTCTTGGTCTTCGGGGCGGTAATCACGTCTTCGCGGCCGATGCGCTGGTACGACTTCGTTACCGACACCGTGCGGCGCGCGAAATCGAAGTCCCGGGGCGTGAGCGCCAGTAGCTCGCCAACGCGCAGGCCGCACCAGTACAGGATCTCGAACGCCATGTGGGATGCGGGCTTGTCTCGAAGCTCGCGGCTGAAGCGCAGGTACTCGTCCTTGGTCCAGAAGTGCATCTCTTCGGCGTTCTTCTCGCCGATCTTGCCAACCTTGTGCATGGGGTTGGAGGCAAGGCCGTAGTGCTTCACCGCGTGGTTCATGATGGCGGAGAACTGGTTGCAGATGCTGTGCAGGTAGGTCGGGCTGAGCGGCAGGCCGTTGCTGGTCCGCAGCTCCATCAGCTCGTTTTCCCAGGCGATGACGTCCGTCGAGGCGATCTCGTTGATGGGCTTGGCCTCGAAATAGGGCAGGATTTTCGTCTCTATCATCGCGGCCTTGGTGTTCTAGGTGCTTCGGCGCAGGCGCGGGGAGACGTCCTCCCGGTAGACTCGGTAGAAGTCCGCGAAGGTCATGGTCGGCGCCCCCTCGATACGCAGCAGGAACTCGTGCTCCCACTTTCGGGCGGCGCGCTCGCTGGTGAAACCGCGTTTGGTCTTCTTGCACTGCTTGCCCTGCCAGTCGCGGTACCGGCACTGCACGTAATAGGTGCCTCGGGCTTTGTCCTTGCTAACCGACATTTCGACCTCCCTTGCCTGCCTCGGGCTCGGCCTTGCTGCTGGCATCGCGGCCCTCCGCGCCGAAGAAGCGCTCCTCGAAGAAGCTCCGGCTGACCTTTCCCGGCACCACCAGGCAACCGTTCCCCTGCATCTCGGCGTTGAGCTTTCGGATCACCTTGTAGGCGTACGCCCGGGAAACGTTCAGCTGCTCGCACACCTCGTCCACGCCTATAAGCTTTGCGTTCATCTCTGCTCTTATCTCTAAGTTGACCTCACGTATCTGTGAGCTTTGATGTTGTCAACATAACCTCACGTTTATGTGATGTCAACAGATTCTCAGAAAATTGCTCACGTTCTTGTGAGGTGTTAGAATTGCGCCATTGCCGCTGCGCACCTCGGGCTGTTGCTGGGTGCCGCAGCGTACGTTTGGCCTACGAGTCCGCGAGAGGGGCCTCAACCGTGCTCAAGAAGAAAGAACCTTCGTCCTTGCTAGGCAGGCGAATCCGCGACCTGCGATTGAAGCGGTGCTGGACGCAGCGCGAAGCTGCCGAGAAGTCATTTGTGACCGAGAGCGCGTTCCGCAGCTACGAGCTGGGCGACCGCGTGCCCAAGCGCGAGATTGTCGACCGCATAGCCAAGGCGTTCGGCGTCCGCAGCGAGTACCTAACCGCGCCGGAGCTGCTCAATGAGTACGAGTTCTGTTACGTCATCTTGCAAAATGAAGAGAGCATGCGGCTGAAGCCGTATAAAGACGAAGAGCATGGCAGATACTTCATAAGCTGCGAACCCAACAGCGAGAACCTTTCCGAGTTCATTAGGGATTGGGGCGAAATGCGCGACAAGCTCAAGAGCCAGGAAATCACCCAGGAAGAATACGAAGAGTGGAAAATAACTTGGGACAATGGCATCAACATAATAGATCTAAGGGCTCGCGGAGAGCTGTAATTGAACCATTAGAGTGTTGGCTAAAGATTCAGTCACTGAGGTAATAATGGGATTATTAAACGTTCTATCCAAGTTTGGGAAAACTGCAACGGCGACAAACAGAAGCGCTAGTAACTCTAGGGGAAAAACGGTTTACGCGGATTCGAGTACTGTCTCTTCCGATGAAGTTCCTTATTATCGCGAAGATAGTTATTACACCCTTTACTCCTATCCCGATTCCATGATGCAAACCAAGGTAATCACTTTCGAGGAGCGAAAAGTAACGGCCATACCCTCCGCAAGAGGGCTTTACCCTGCTCAAATCATGCTGCTTAGCTATTGCGAGACCGGCCGCTATCCCAAGCCAAATGGTGGCTACCCTGGTTTTTGGTGGTTCGAGTACGGAATCCGCGACGTTGGGCACGCTTTAGAAAACCTCGCGGCCAACGGCTTCTTGGAATGGGCGCCAAAAGCCCATTCGCTTAGCTCTTTGAAGGTTGCAGAGTTGAGAGGCATTCTCGAAAACTCTGGCCTGCCCACAACTGGCAAAAAGGCAGATCTTGTCGATCGAATCGTATCTAATATTCCAGAAGATCAAATTTGCATACCGTCCTATACCCCCAAATACCAACTCACGGAGTTGGGGAGAGACGAACTCGAAGCGAACGGCTACGTACCCTACATGCACAAGCACGATAGGAAAACCATCGAGCACACGACGTCCGATCGAGAGTTTAACGTTTGGTCGGTGAATCGGCTCTTCCCAGACGGTAACGCCCGAAATTGAAAGAAGGTTGTCGGCAACCTGGAACTTGAACGTTTTGACATGAATATGGCTAAGCATGACGCCGAGCCTCCGAAGTCGTTAACCAAAGAAGACATCGTGCAATTTCTGCGCCAGCACAAGGATTACATCGAGCAGCAAATCTCAGCAGATGCCGACGGACTTGATGCCGAGCTCAACGGCATTGCGTTGAAGAAAGCTGGACGTGACGATGAGGCGCTTGTTCAGTTTTGCATTGCTGCAGGACGGGGTTTTGACGCTCCTGCTCTATACAAAGAAGCAGCCATACTGTTTCACAAGTACAAAATGTACGATGAGGAAATCCGTATTTTAAAGCTGGGCGTAAAGAACGTTCCGAAGCTAAATGAAAAGCACTGGCAAGACCTAAATACTCGCTTGGAGAAAGCCAAGGAGCTTGTGTCGAATTAGGTGCTCATGCTTGATTTAAGGATGAGACCGAGAGCGTCACTTCCCTCGGCCGTAAGGCAGTATGCGAGTAATTTCGCTCATATGAGTACCGTATGGGTACAGGCAATTTGGGCATTGCTAAGATAAAGCACTACGAAAGCGCAGCTAGCATCACAACCCACGACAGCGCACGAATTCTCAGTCGAGTGGGAGTGACCCTAGGCTATTTTTGCAAAGCCACCTGCAATGATTCACCATGGCTCATAAAGTTTCATTGAAGGTCATAGCCAATCAAGCCACTTGCAAAACACGAGAATGATTCCACCCCGGAAGCATATGCTTCCGGGGTATTTTATGCCTTTGAACAGGTATTTTGATTCGTCGTCATTCTACGGATTCGGCATTCATCACACCCTATGGCGACCATGCGACAACATGGCGAAAAAGAGACAATCGCCAAACCACCTGCGACGAGTGTTTTGGCGATTGTCGCGCTGTTCGAAGGTGATTCGAATCAATCGCGAATCACTGGGCAAAAGAAAACTGCCCTGCCTTCGTCTTTTCCGTATCCGATAATAAATCGACGCAACGTCTCTATCAAATGTTCAGCGATTCGACCCAGTCTTCAACCATGCCATCTTGCGGGTTTTCGCCAAAACGCTGACCATCAAGCCACTCACCCGAACCGGCAAGCTGCTCGAGCGTCTGACGGGTTGAGCCCATCGATGACGAGGTCGAGGTGCAAAACGGGATAACCGTCTTACGCACGAAGTCATTGTCGCGCACGAAACGGTTAACTGGCCATGCAGCCATCTGCCACCAGACGGGATAACCAACGAACACCGTTTCGTATTCCTCAAACGCGTCGGGTGTGACCTGAGACAGCACAATGTCGCGCAGGCTTTGATCGTCGTGTTCGCGCGTCACGCGGCTGTTGTCGTCACGCCAATCCAAATCGGCGTCCGAATAGGGATTCTCGGGCGTGATCTCGAAAATGTCACCGCCCGTCGCCGCCGCGATGCGCTCAGCTACAGCACGTGTATGGCCCTGCGCCGAGTAGTACGCCACAAGAACCTTGCCCCCGACGGGTTGCGGTGGCGTGGCGGGGTCGGCCTGCACCGCCTGGTTTGCCCCGCTCGATGACCCAACGCCAAGCCCATCTGCCGACTGCGACGCTGCGCCCTCTCCATTCGAAGCGCATGCTGAAAGAAGACCGCCCGTCGTCATAGTCGCACCCGCCAACAGGCCCATCTTCACGAAATCGCGCCGTGCAACAATCCGATTCATCATAAAACCTCCCGTAATTCCTACCAACTCTTCTTCTCCTTGGCACTATCGTGCTGATGCTTGCGCTCCTCGACCATCTTTGCAAACCACTGCACCATAGCGGGGTCGGCATGGCTGAAGAAGCTGGAAGTTTTAGTGTCGAGCGCGGCGATGCGCGCCATCTCCTCGGCGGAAAGCTCGAAGTCGAACACGTCGAGGTTCTGCTCCATGCGCTCACGATGAACCGACTTCGGAATGACCACCACACCGCGTTGCAGGTTCCAACGAAGCATCACCTGCGCCGCGGTCTTGCCATGAGCCTGGCCGATTTCAACCAGCACGGGGTTCTCGAACAACCCGCCGCGACCCTCGCCGAAGGGAGCCCAGGCTTCCGGCACGATGCCGTACTCGGTCTCCCATTTCTGCAGCTCGACATTCTGGTTCAGCGGATGGCGCTCCATTTGGTTCACCATCGGCTTCGCTTCGTTGAACTCGCAGAACTCCACCATGCGGTCAACGTAAAAGTTCGAGATGCCGATTGCGCGCACCTTGCCTTCCTGATAGAGCTTCACCATATCGCGCCACGCGCCGAACACATCGCCGAACGGCTGGTGGAGCAGCAGCAAGTCGATGTAGTCGGTCTTCAGCTTGCGCAGCGAATCCTCGACCGACGCGCGCGTGGAGCCCTCGCCGAAATGCTCGATCCACACCTTGGTGGTAAGGAAGATATCGCCGCGGTCGATGCCCGAGGCAGCGATGGCCGAGCCCACCTGCTCTTCGTTGAAATAGCTTTGCGCCGTATCGATATGGCGATACCCTACCTCGAGCGCGTCGCGCACGCAGCGCTCGCACTCGTCTTGCGTCACCTGGTACACGCCGTAGCCCAGCTGGGGCATCTTCACGCCGTTCGAAAGCGTCACGTACATCATGTCGTTTGCCATATTGATTCCTTCCTCGCGTATCGGGAGCGGCGACTCCTTACCACAACCCCCTTGCTTTGTTGATCTGATGCTGTTATAACAACCGATAGTTACTAACGGTCAAGCATTGTTATTTGGAACTTGAAGGAATCGTGAAGATGGCTAACGCGAGCGAAAACGAACACGCGCCCAAGCGAGCAAAAGCAACAGGCGATCTGTTCACGATGATGCAAGTATGTCGCGAAGCCGACATGACGTACCAAACGCTGAAGTTCTACTGTAACCAGGGACTCGTGCCCAACGTGAAACGCGATAAAAACAATCGTCGCGTGTTCGACAAGCGCGACGTCGAATGGGTGAAAAGCCTGATTTGCCTAAAGAGATGCGGCATGAGCATCGAAGAAATGAAGGAATACCTAGCACTATGCCTGCAAGGTGAGACATCGATTCCTCAACGAAAAACGATGCTGGCCGAAAAACGCAGCAGGCTTGTCGAGCAAATTGCCGAATTAGAGGCCAGCGTGGAATACATCGATTGGAAGCAGGGCTTCTACGACGACGTACTGGCAGGCCGCACCGAGTACTTCAGTAACTTGCTGCCCGAAAAATGAGATAGCAACCTTTTAAAACCCACGGGCGCCTTTTCGTACTATGGCTACTGCGGGCTCGATGTCGGAATCGTCGTGACCATGGTTCGACCAATATTTCAACGCAGCTATAGGTCTGCTTGCCAAATAAGCGGCCGTGAGCTGAGCATCTGGGACAAGCGCGGTCTATATCGGAGCCAAACAAAAGCATTGCGGCCAAGGCCGCGATCAGCGCACTGAAAGCGATACCCGGCGTCAACCTTGCAGGAGAAGTTATAAACGCCATCGTCGCGGCAGCCATCGTCGCAGCCATTGGCGAAGGCTCGGCGTTTGCCTTCGAGAAGGTGTGTCTGGGCGAAATGAGCGCGAAGGACGTTGATGCGATTCGCGACTTCAAGGAGCAGAAACCGGACAACGAGTTCGTCAGGAAAGTGACGAGATCATTGAAGATTTCGCTGGCAACGATCAGGGTAAGAATTCGCTCTAAGATTTGGCTGGCAACCTGGTTAAAACCCTAGGCCCAAACACCGGGAAAGCTTCCTCTTAAGTGCATTGGGAGTAATCCTGTTCGTGAGTACGGAATGAGTGCAAACAAATTGGATACTGCGTAGGCAACAGAACATGAAAGAGTAAGTAGAGATACAGTAAGCTGCAGCAGTCCTCGAATTTCCAGTCGAGTGGGAGTAGAACAGACGTTCGATTCTATGCTATAGTGTTTGCCAATGGGCGCGGCATCTTCCGAATCCGCGCCCATTGCTATACGGGCCTTACGATGACGAGCTGACGATCATAGGCGCCATGCGTGCATTTGCGGCGGAACGGGGATATGCGCCCGACTTCTCCGAATCCCGCCTCTGTCACGAGATTTACCTCTCCGACCCGCGCAAGTACGCGCCGGAGAAGCTCAAGACCGTGATTCGCCATCCCATCAAGCCGATTTAGCGAAACGAGCGCCGCCGTGCGGTCCGGCTTTTGGGGTTTATCAATTGGTAGTCCGCGTCGATCGAGCAAGCTGCCCTGCCTCCCGGCAGGTGCGTAATCCCCTTGGTCGATCCGTCTCGAGGTGCGCTCTTTGCTCATCTTGTGGCGTGGAGTTACGATACTCCTAAAAGTGTAACCAGATTCGAGTTTTAGGAGCAGCTTTTGAAGGGTGGCAGACTCAGGAACCGCGATAGATACCTCGAGGAGGCGATGCTCTTCCGTGACACCGACCTCATCAAGGTGATCACGGGCGTGCGCAGGTGCGGCAAGTCGAGCCTTCTCGATCTAATTAGGATGGCCATCGAGTCTGAAGGAGTCGCTGGCCGCGGCTTTGTGAGCGTCAACCTGGAAAGCAAGGGTACGGGCATCAAGACGGAGGACCGGCTTTATGATTACGTTCGCGGGCGCCTGTCGGACAAGGGTCGCACCTACGTTTTCATAGACGAGCCCCAGAGAATCGATGGCTGGCAGGATGCGGTCAACGCAATGAGGGTCGACTTCGATTGCGACATCTACCTCACGGGCTCGAATGCGTATCTTCTCTCGAGCGAGCTGGCCACCTATCTCTCCGGGCGCTACGTAGAGGTAAAGATGCTGCCCCTGTCCTTCTCCGAGTTCGCCGACTTCTGCGGAATCGAGTTCGTATTGGGAACTTCGGTGGCTCTCACTCCCGAGGGGGATCCCGTTCTCTTCGACGACATGCTTGCTCGTTACCTTGAGTACGGGGGCATGCCAGCCATCGCATCCCTCTCGACGACCCAGGCGCAGCACTCGGCGTACATGTCCGGCGTCTACGAAGCCATCGCCGTGCGTGATATTGTCAACCGTGAGCGCGGGAAGGGCAAAAGTGCGGTGACTGACCCTTCCCTGCTGCGCCATGTGGCCGAATTCCTGGCGGACAACATCGGCAACGAGTGCTCGTCGAGTCGAATCGCCGGCGCGTTAACTTCTGCGGGGCCGAAGACCACGAACAAGACCGTTTCCTCGTATGTGGGTGCGCTTGAGGAGGCCTTCCTGTTCTATCGTGCCACGCGTTACGATTTGCACGGCAAGGCGCTCCTCAAGACGAACCCAAAGGAGTACATCGTCGACACCGGCTTCAGGACCTGGATGGCCGGCTATAGGGTCACGGATACTGGCCGCCTGTTCGAGAACGCCGTGTATCTCCAGCTGCTCTACGAAGGATGGAGCGTGCATGTGGGCAAGCTCTATGGCAAGGAAGTCGACTTCGTTGCGACGAAGGACGGGCGCGTGCTCTACGTGCAGGCGACTGACGAGATGTTCGCAAGCGAGACCAGGGAGCGAGAGATCGCCCCTCTGAAGTCGATACGAGACAACCACGAGAAGATCGTGGTCGTGAGGCAGGGTTCCTACGACACGGATATCGACGGCATCCGCATCGTGAGCGCGAGGGACTTTTTCCTCTAGGGCCATGCGATTCATCGCGAGGCAGTTAGGTCAAGTGAGAAACATGCCTGACATCGGTTTGCTGACGATCTAGAACAGTAAGGAGAAGCTTGGACAATCGCAAAATCGAGCAGAACGCGGTCAATGCTGTCAAGCAGGCTTTCGGCGATGTCGCTTGCGTCTATGCGTATATAGATGAGAACGACAAGACCGAATGCACCGACGGGCACCTGCAAGTCTACTCGTCTTCTTCCTTCACGATTGAGACCGTTGAAGGGCAGTTGCCGCTTCAGGTCAAGGGGACCACTTTGCCGCTTCAGGTCAAGGGGACCACTTCGAAAAGAAAATCGGACCGACCTAAGCGGCAAGTTCGAGTTTCAGACCTCAAGCACTATCTCAACATTGCTGGAGGCTGCATCTATTTTTACGTCTACTGTGGGAGCGAGGCTCGTTCAGCGGAGGTTTTCTACAGACTTTTGCTTCCCTATGACCTAAAGAAGATTCTGGCCGATATTCCGGAGCAACAAGAGCGCATCTCTTTGCGTTTCGACCGGCTTCCATCAGACGCGGCGGAATTGACGCGGCTTGTCAGAAGGGCGGTCAAGGACAGAGCAAAGCAGCGAGCAGTCGCTGGCATCGCCCCCAAGACAATCGAGGAATTTAAGGACGCCGGCCTTTGCTTTGATGAGTGCGAGTTTGGAATCGAGCTGCTCGAGGGCGAGTCGCCCGCAAGCTTGGCTCCATACAGGAACGGGCTGTATATCTACGGGAAGAGCCCCTGGGGAGAGCTGTATCCCTTGAATAAGCTTGAAAACATAGTTGGCGTCGCGATTGGGTCTCGGCATGACGTCAGCTCTGGTGATGTTTCCCTAAATGCGGTGGTCATGGCCGGAGAAAATGAGAATGGCGAGCACGTTTTCTTCAGGGGTTTCGACATATGCCTCTCCACCAACACAATCACCCTCAGCGAGACCGGAACTCTTGTCGAGCGCATGGAAGAGTTGGCCCTCATGCGCGCATTGATGCAAACCGGTACGCTTTCCATAGACGGAAGCGGCTTTGCTCGCGGGTGCAAGTTGAGCGGAGGCGACCTCGACGCCCTTGAGAGTCGATTGCAGTCGCTGGAGATTATCAAGCGGGTTGTCGACGCTCTTCATTACAAGCCAGAGCTCGACATCAGTGCGTTGACCACTCAGGATTTAAGAAACATCGAGACAATTTACAAGGGATTGGTTGAGAACGCACCCCTCCACTACAAGGATCGCCAAAACGGATTCGGATATATCAATCTGGGGAACCATCCGATTAAGCTCGTGTTTTACCAAGTATCTGAAGATATGTACCGAATGGTCGATGGGCTTCGACTGGATGACCTGACGGTCTCGGTGTTCTTCCGGGGCGAGGGGGATGCCCCCGTAGTCGTCGCGCCTCTGTTCGTCCAAACGATGCAGGACTATATGAGGCTTGCCAATATCGATGCCGAGGTGTTTGCCGCTACGTTGAAGCAGTATCCAGTCACCGAAGTTAGCTCTGCCTACGTCAACGACAAGATGCTTGAAATGCTATCAGCCTACGATCAAGATGCGTGCTGTAAGGAAGAGTTGCTGAAATGCTGCGAGATGACCGTAGACGCCCTGGAAGCTTTTGCGGATCGAGAGGCAACCCTGATAAATCGATATCAAATTGCCGCTCGAAAGCGAGATCTTACTAGCGAGGAGAAATCTGAGTTAATGGCAATCCAGCTGAATTCAGATAGTGCGCTGTCGAAAGCATGCGCAGCAGCCTTGCGCGGAGACTCGGACATGGCCTCTGCGCTCAGAGCGTCACTTGACGAAGAGGCACGAACGACGCTCGGCTCATGGCCGATCGGCCGTTTCTTCGCATAAGACCGCATAGACTTTTTGAGGCATCGAAATGAAGCTACTCGTCGAATCGATTAGAAATGCGGTTGAGAAAGACTGCCTTATCCCAGCCCTTATGTCTTCCCTTACCATTCCCGACGCCATGGGGCAGCTTCTTTATCCCAATCTCGTCCTTCATAACGGGAAAAGAGCGGCGGGGCGGCAGTATGTGAAGTGGTTTGATGACTGGGCGGCAAACGACTTCCTGTTTTCGGGAGACCCCTCGAACGAAGGTGAAACGATTCCAGGTCAAATCTTTAATGGGAAGATGTGCTGGAAGCTCCGGTGCTCCCTGTTGCATTCAGGCGACTACGATGTGTCGGTCGATGCTCCCGAGAAAGACGAGAGCTTCGACTACGACTACAAGTTCGAGCTTGTCCTCCACGGGTGTAACGCCCTCTGCTCTTCCTGGCCGTCGCCCAAGAGCGGGATGCGTGCGACTAAGAGCGTGACGTTCCGCGTTGATGCGGCGTCGCTCGCGAGCTCGCTGTGCAACGCCGCGGAGGCCTGTCTTAAAGAAACGGGCGAAACGGTCAGTTACCCCAATCTGGAGTTATTCGACGTGGCTGCATGGGCGGATAGATTCAATACTCGCTGAGCCATCTCGTCAAACTCCTTGTGTGCTAAACGTTGGTGTTGGCGCCCCGGAAAAGGGGTGTGGCCAGCGCCTAGAATCTTCAGCTACCACGCTGAGACGATAGGAGATGACCACATGGACACTATGGCGCACGAGGCGCCCGCGACGCCGTTGCTTGCGTTTCGCTATCGCTGCTCGAAGCGTGTCGCTTGGGGCCCTAGCCGGAGGAGAGACGACCGCTCCCCGCGAGACTGCGGAACCACCTATATCCGCTTGCTGCGGGCTTGCTTGAACCAGTTCCTCTTGAAAGAACCTATACCTCCGAAGAATTTGTTGTACGTCTCACCGTTCTCCTTGGCCTCGTACTTGACCAAGGCAAGTTCGATGGTGCAGAGGTAATCCGCCACTTGCTCGAGGCGGTAATCGGTCATCGAGGTCTTGCGGCGTCGGACGACCCCTTTTGAGAGGACCTTGCCCACCGAGCGGTCAAGCGCCTGTTTGACAATGTCCTGACCGTTGTCGTAGTAAACCTTCACATCGTCGAAGGATTGAAAGAAGCCCAGGTGTTCAATCATGGCAGAGGAGATATCGCGCCCCATACGTTCCATTAGCCTTGCCGGGTCTTCGAACTGGCTGCGGTGGTAGACGAACGTGATGTAGGAAATGGGAAGTTTGCGGACGAACGAGGAGAAACGGGCGAGCATAACCTTGCGCTGCTCGATGTCAAGAAACTCATAGTCCTTGTGCCCGTTCATGAGAGGCTCGGAGTGAAACGGAATGTTAGGGAGATCGGCCCTGACAAGCTTGGCCTCATAGCCCGTGACCGCCTCGGCGATGCTGCCTGCCTGGTCGTGAAAGGCGAATACGAGCGGGTAGTAGCGAGCTTTGCCGCCGCGGTCGCCGCTCTCGTCGACGAAGATGCTGAGCTCCTTGGCCAATGGGGACTCCTAATGGAATGGATAAAGACGATATGAGAAAGCCATTGGGGGCCGCCTCCCCCGCGGCGCAGCTTCTTT
>CABUMZ010000009.1 GCA_902492825.1 uncultured Collinsella sp. | reverse complement strand
TGACGATCTGCATGGTGTAGGAGATAAACGCCATCATGTTGCCGACCTGCATCACGCCGTCGGACACGCCCTGCGCGCCAAACCAGACGATAAGCACGGTGATGCAATTCATGACCAGCATCATGAGCGGCATCATAAAGCTCATGGCGCGGTTGGTGTAGAGCTGCGTGGTCATTAGGTCGAGCGAAGCCTTGTCAAAACGCTCGAGCTCATGCTCCTCGCGGTTGAACGAGCGGATGGGCATCAGGCCGTCGAGCAGCTCGCGGGCGGTAAGGTTCACGCGGTCCACAAAGCTCTGCATCTTTTTGAACTTGGGCATGGTGAGGCCCATGAGCACGCCGACAACGGCCGAAACCGCGATGATGGCCACGGCGATGGTCCACTCCAGGCCGGTGTGGTTGGCCAGGACGCGCATGACGGCGACGATGCCCATGACGGGGGCCATCAGGCACATGCGGATAAACAGGGTTGCGGCCATCTGGATCTGCTGAATGTCGTTGGTGCAGCGGGTGATGAGCGAGGCCTGGCTAAACTTGCCCACCTCGGCCGGCGAGAAGTGCATAACCTTGTTGAAGGTCTCGCGGCGCAGGTCGCGGGCGATGGAGCAGGCGGTGCGCGAAGCCACGGCACCGGTCAGGATGGTGGCGACGAGCGACACCAGGCACAGACCAAACATCGTGGTCGCCATGCGGCCCAGGTAGGCGTTCTGCACGTCGGCGGGGTCGATGCCCTGCGCCTTGTACTCGTCTTGCACATAGCTCACGGCGCGTTGGGTCACGATGGAGCCCGACATGGAGCCCATTTTGTCTGCCATATCGTTGGCGCCCTCGACGAGCTTGCCCTGGTCGATTAGGCCGCCTTCAACGCCTAGACGCAGGCTCTTCATGGTGATCTTGCCACCGTCGGCATCAATCTGTTTTTGCATGTTCTGCGCCGCAGCGGCCTTCTGCTGCATCTCGGCGAGTTGCTCGGGCGTCATCGCCGCCATCTGCTCGGGCGTGGGCATGGCCTGGGCGCCGCTGTTGTCTTTTTCACCGGACGTGCCCATCATGTCGCCCATGGAGTTGGCGTCAATACCCTGGTTGAACGAAAGGACGACAGTCTCGGGCAGGCTCATGATGTCGGCAATCTTGCCGCCGTCGGCACGCTCCTCCTCGGTGCCCTTGTACGTTCGAATGCCGTTATTGTCCGCCTTGCTAAACACGGCCTCCACAGCCTTGGCGTCCTTGGAGCTCATGAAGAGTTCGAGGTCGTCGAGCGATTCGGCGCGAATGGTGTCGGGCACGGGCGAGGCGATGCCGCCTTGCTGCACGCCCACGTCGACGATGTCGCTCATATAGGTAGGCAGCGCCAGATCGGCGTTGCAGCTGATTACGATAAGTACGATAGCTGCGAACAGTGCCAGGATATGTTTTTTAAAGAGCTTGAGAATCCTCACTCGGCATCTCTCCTTTCTTGATTGCGGTCGATAATTTCGTTGGCACGTCTTAGAAGGCGCACCATCTCCTGGGTATCTGTTTCGCCGAGCTGCTCGAGGAAGGCCGCGGTGCGGTCCTCGAATTCCCGGCGTTTGATTTCGATGACCTGGAATCCCTTGTCGGTCACCGTGACGTGTACGCGACGACGGTCGGTCTTTGAGTGCTCGCGCTCGACCCAACCCTTGGCCTCGAGGGCGCGCAGGATATTGGCGATACGGGCGCTCGAGACCCAGGCACGATCGGCGAGTTCGCTCGGCGTGAGCGAGCCGCCGGCGCGCATGAGGGCGCGCATGACGGCCATCTCGCCACCCAGAGCCTGGTCGGCAAAGCGCGAAACGCGCTGGTGCATGCTGCCAAACTCGGTAAAGAGCTGACGCCCAAGCTCATGGAAATCGGTATCTTCCACCGAAAACCCCTAACACTAGAAACTATTTTCGGTGAAAGATGATACCCGCGTATTCGGGTCTCATGCAGTGGGCAATATAAAGAGCGCATAAAGAGTAAAAAATTCAATCGCTGAAGCGTTTCAAAGAACTATTATGCCCGCGGTTAGGCGAGGGGTTGTCACCACCATGACGACTGGGACTCATTTATCGCCACGTGCGATGCTCCAACTTCCCGCAAGGAGACACCTGAATCAAGGGGGTTGGAGTCATGGCATTTGACTTCACGGGCAAAACCGCGATCGTTACCGGCGGCACTCAGGGCATTGGCCTCGAGATTGCCAAGGGCATCGTTGCGGGCGGCGGACACGTCGCGCTCATCGCAAGGAACGCTGCTAAGGGCGAGGCCGCGGTGGCCGAGCTTGGCGAGGGCAACAAGTTCTATCAGCTCGATGTCGCCGATGCACCCAAGGCGCGCGAGACCGTCGAGCAGATTTTTACGGACCTGCCGCAAACCAACATCCTGATCAACTGCGCTGGCGTCATCAGCACCAAGAAGTTCGACGAGATCGATGACACCGAGTGGCGTCGCACCATCGACATCAACCTCAACGGTACCTTCACTATGATGAACGCCGTGTACCCGCACTTTAAGGCGGCCCATGCCGGCACTATCGTCAACGTGAGCTCTGTCGCTGGCAAGATCGGTGGCGGCCTGCTCGGCACCGCGGCCTACGCGAGCTCTAAGGCCGGTGTCAACGGCCTGACCAAGGCAGTCGCCAAGGAAGGCGGCAAGTTTGGCGTCCGCTGTAACGCCGTGTGCCCGTCACTTACCCTTACCGATATGACTTCGATTCTCTCTGACGAGAACTCTCAGCGCATCATCAACGGTATCCCTCTGGGCCGCGCCGCCCAGGCCAGCGAGCCTGCGCAGATGGTGCTGTTCTTCGCTTCCGACCTCGCCAGCTTCGTGAACGGCGAGATCGGTGACTGCGACGGTGGCATCGTTCTGGACGGGTAATACTCCGCGACGATTATTCGGCGACGGCTCCTGCGACTCGGGACCGTCGCCTTCTTTCTGATATAGGCGCATGCGGCTACGATTCGCATGCATCCAAAGGAGATATATATGAGTGAATCGGCTGCGGTGGAGGCGCCGGCGGCAAAGGAGCCGTTCTTTAAGATGTCCTCCATCCCGGGCGCCAATATCTTGGTGCCGCTTCTGTTGGGCTGTCTGCTCAACACGCTATTCCCCGACCTGTTCAAAACGCTCGGCAGCTTTACGCTTGGCATGACCCAGCAGGGCGCTGGCCCGCTCGTGGGCGCTTTTTTGCTCATCGTCGGTACGACGATTTCGTTTAAGAGCGCTCCTGCCGCCGCTGCCCGCGGCGCCATCATCATCGCCGTCAAGCAGATCGTGGTCGTTGCCATGTCGCTGCTCATCCTTTATGTGTTCAACGACAACTTGTTTGGCATCTCTGCCATGGTGATGCTGGCGGCTTGCACCGGCGCCAACAACGCTATGTACGCTGGGCTGATGGGTACCATGGGCAACGAGGCTGAGCGTGGCGCTGTCGCCATCACCACGCTGGTTGTCGGCCCTCCGGTCACGATGATCGTGCTCGGCGCTGCCGGCCAGGCCCCGATCGGCTGGTCGCTCGTGGGTGCCATTCTGCCGATCGTCGTCGGCATTATTCTGGGTAACCTGTTCCCCAGCTTTAAGAAGATGATGGCACCGGCACTTTCCGCCATCATCGTGCTCGTCTTCTTTGCCATGGGCTCGACCATGACCTTTGGCCAGCTCATTAATGGCGGTCTCCCCGGTATTCTGCTCGGCGTGATCTGTTCGGTGGTCTTTGCAATTCCCGTTATCGCGGTCGATAAGCTCACGGGCGGTACGGGTGTCGCAGGTGCGGCCATTTCGAGCTGCGCCGGAGCCAATGTGGCCACGCCTGCTGCCATGGCAAGCGTCAACGGGGCCATGTACGGCGGTGCGGTGCTCGCGACGGCTACGGCACAGGTTGCTGCCTGCGCAATCGTTACGGCTATTTTGACCCCGCTGGTCACCAGCTGGTGCTACAAGCATTTTGAGGGCCAGGGCAACGGCGATAGCAAGGCAACGACCGACAAGGCCGCCGCAGCCGCCTAATGCCAAGCGGCAATCAAAGCTAAAAACTAGCTACGCCACAGGGCGGCCACGGGGGATCCCGTGGCCGCCCTGCAGTTTCTGTAGGGTCTCTGGGACACTTTACCCTGCTAAAGCTGGCATAACAGCTAGAGTGAACGTCGTACAAAGGCAAGGAAAAAACTAAACAAATCGGTGAACGGTAGTTGTTCACGCTCGCATTTCCTGCGGGTTTGTAAAAAACGCCCTTATGATATAAAAAAAGAAACATATAACAGCCCAGATGGAGAGGGTCGCTATGTTATCCTTCTCAAACGGGTGAAATCTTGGGTTTTGGGTTGCAGTTCCAAGGTGGACAAACGTTTTTCCCTGCACCAACATGTGGTGAAGAACGGAAGAAGCCGGTAGTGCAAGCCGAAAATTCAAGAATTCAATAAGCAGCGGTGTGAGAGAGCGCCGCATTACACGTAACTAGGAGCGTGGTTACACAATGCAGGAGGCATGGGAAGGCTTCAAGGAAGGCATTTGGACGGGAGAGGTTGACGTCCGAGACTTCATCCAGAAGAACTACACCCCTTACGAGGGCGACGAGTCGTTCCTCGTAGGTCCGACCGAGCGTACCAAGGAGCTGTGGGGCGAGGTTCTCGACCTGCTGCTTAAGGAGCGCGAGCAGGGTGGTGTCCTCGATATGGACACCAAGACCGTCACGGGTATCGTGAGCCACCCCGCTGGCTACATCGATAACGCCCACCGCGAGAAGGAGACCATCGTCGGCCTCCAGACCGACAAGCCGCTCAAGCGCGCTCTGCACGTCAACGGCGGTATCCGCATCGCTTGCCAGGCCGCCAGCCAGCACGGCTACAAGGTCGACGAGAACGTTGTCGAGCGCTACACCTTCGAGCGCAAGACCCACAACGCCGGCGTCTTCGATGTTTACACCCCCGAGATGCGTGCTTGCCGCTCGGCTCACATCATCACCGGTCTGCCCGATGGCTATGGCCGCGGCCGCATCATCGGCGACTACCGTCGTGTTGCCCTGTACGGCGTCGACTACCTGATTAAGGACAAGGAGGCCCAGAAGGCTTCCACCCCGACGGTCATGACCGCCGACAACATCCGCGATCGTGAGGAGCTGCAGGAGCAGATCCGCGCCCTCGGCGAGCTCAAGATGATGGCCGAGACCTATGGTTTCGACATTTCCAACCCTGCTACCAACACGCAGGAGGCCATCCAGTGGATGTACTTCGCCTACCTTGCTGCCGTCAAGGAGCAGAACGGCGCCGCTATGTCCATCGGCCGTACCTCTACGTTCATCGACATCTATGCTGAGCGCGACCTTGCCAACGGTACCTTCACCGAGGAGCAGATCCAGGAGTTCGTGGATCACTTCATCATGAAGCTCCGCATGGTCAAGTTCGCCCGTACTCCCGAGTACCAGGCCCTGTTCACCGGCGACCCGCAGTGGGTCACCGAGTCCATCGGCGGCATGGGTGTTGACGGCCGTACGCTCGTTACCAAGATGAGCTACCGCTACCTGCACACGCTCGAGAACATGGGTACCAGCCCCGAGCCCAACATGACCGTTCTGTGGTCGACCCGTCTGCCCGAGAACTTCAAGAAGTTCTGCGCCAAGACTTCCGTCGCCAGCTCCTCGATCCAGTACGAGAACGACGACCTCATGCGCGTCTATCACGGCGACGACTACGGCATTGCCTGCTGCGTGTCCTCCATGCGCATTGGCAAGGAGATGCAGTTCTTCGGCGCTCGCGCCAACCTGGCCAAGTGCCTGCTGTATGCACTCAACGGCGGTGTTGACGAGGTCTCCAAGAAGCAGGTCGGCCCCAAGTATCGCGCCGTCGAGGGCGATACGCTCGATTACGACGACGTTGTGGCCAAGTACAACGACATGATGAAGTGGCTCGCTGGCGTGTACGTCAACTCGCTGAACATCATTCACTACATGCACGACAAGTATTGCTACGAGCGCATCCAGATGGCTCTGCACGACAAGCACGTGCACCGCTGGTTCGCTACGGGCATCGCTGGCCTTTCCGTCGTGGCTGACTCCCTGTCCGCCATCAAGTACGCCAAGGTCCACCCCGTCCGTGATGAGAACGGCATCATCGTCGACTTCGAGACCGAGGGTGAGTTCCCCAAGTACGGTAACGACGACGACCGCGTCGACCAGATCGCTCACGACGTTGTGCACCAGTTCATGGAGTACATCCGCATGAACGACACCTACCGCAACTCCGTGCCCACGACCTCGGTTCTGACCATTACCTCCAACGTCGTGTACGGTAAGAAGACCGGCTCCACGCCCGACGGCCGCAAGGCTGGCCAGCCGTTCGCCCCGGGTGCTAACCCCATGCACAAGCGCGATAGCCACGGCGCCATCGCTTCGCTGTCTTCGGTTTCCAAGCTCCCGTTCCGCGATGCTCAGGACGGCATCTCCAACACCTTCTCCATCATCCCGAGTGCGCTCGGCAAGGAGGACCAGGTGTTCTTTGGCGATATCGACCTTGATCAGCTGGGCGAGTAACTATTGTTAGTGCTATACTAACAATAACGATTACTGATTAGTGCGCCGGTTTCGGCCGGCGCCTATTAATCGAAGGAGACACATTATGAAGGTTTCTGAAGTTTCCGAGACTCAGGCCGATAACCTGGTCCACATGCTCGACGCTTACGCCGAGAAGGGTGGCCACCACCTGAACATCAACGTCTTCAACCGTGAGACGCTGCTCGACGCTCAGACTCACCCCGAGAAGTACCCGCAGCTGACCATCCGCGTTTCCGGCTATGCCGTGAACTTCCACACGCTCACCAAGGAGCAGCAGGACGAGGTCATTGCGCGTACCTTCCACGACAAGTTCTAAAGGGTTCAACTCCTGTAGGATTACTGGGGCCGGTTTTGGGTTATTTCCCAAAACGTCCTCGGACATGCAAAGAGGCTCCGCTGCGCGCGTTGCGCGGCGGAGCCTCTTTGCGTCCTGCGGGACGTTTTGGGAAATAACCCAAAACCGGCCATGTGGGGTCCTGTGTAGTCACCCGTTAGGCGGAACTCTCCTAATTATTTGGATGAGTCGTTTACTTACTTGTACTGTTACCGTCTTCCCGCTCTTGTTGGGGTATGCTTTGTTCGTATGTAAACGTATGACATGTTGATGGGGGAGGGTGCTATGGCTCGCGAGAGTGCTCGTTCTAAGGATACGGCTAAGCCTGGCATCAAGGAAGTTGCGGCGGTGGCGGGGGTTTCGCCTACTACGGTATCTCGTGTGCTTAATAATCGTGGCTATATTAGCCAAGAGACCCGCGATAAGGTCCATGCCGCGATGAAGCGCATCAACTATACGCCCAACGATATCGCTCGTGCCATGCTCAACGGTCGCCTGAATCTTATCGGTATGATCGTCCCCTATGTCAGCAGTCCGTTTCATGCCCAAGTGGTTCAAGTCATTGAGCATACCCTGGCCGAAAACGGTTTTAAGATGCTGCTGTGCAATAGCGCCAATCGACCCGAGCTTGAGCGCTCTTATATCGACATGCTTCGACGCAATATGGTTGATGGCGTCATCGTCAACTCGCTTAATATCGGTGCCGAGGCGTATGCCGAGATGGGTTTGAGTCTGGTTGGTATCGACTGCGACCTTGGCGAGGCCTCTGTTCAGATTGCGAGCGACAGCTATAGTATCGGCGAACTTGCCACGCGTCGCCTGATCGATGACGGGTGTTCGCGCATCCTGTGCCTGCGCAGCAATAGCCGCATGCGCATGCCTGCCAATAAGCGTACCGATGCCTACCTCGATGTTGTTGAGCAGGCCGGTTTGCCCGCGCTTGTCCGTGAGGTCGAGTTCGTTAAGCCCGACGACGAAAAGAGCGCGGTCGTTGCGAAGATCCTCGATGAGAACCCCGATATTGACGGCATCTTTGCGGGAGACGACACGATGGCGGCTATCTGTCTTAACGTGATGAAGCAGCGCGGCTTGAGCGCTCCGGGCGATATTAAGGTCGTGGGCGCGGATGGTGCCCGCCGCACTATGACGTTTATGCCTGACTTAACAACCGTTCGCCAAGATATCGATCGCATCGGAGAGCTCGCGGCGCAATCCATCATTGCTCTTATTAACGGCGAAAAGCCCGAATCGAATATCAAGCTCCCCGTTGAACTCATTGAGGGTAAAACCGCGTAGTTCATCCCGTGCCAAAAGAATTCCTCAAACACCTCTGATGACCGTTCGCCGGCATATGTCAACCGTTTGCCGACGACTGGAACTGCGAAAAGACGTATTGGTGTGAAAACGTTTGACATATGAAAACGATTGACATATCTTGCAGTTGTACCGAGTTAGTATCTCGTGAGAAAGGAAGTCTCGGATGCACAAGGTGTATTACCAGCCTGAGGGAATTTGGGTAGGCGACATCATGCCGTACGGCGAGGACGGCACGTTCTATCTCTATCATCAGCGTGACACGCGAAACCCCGGACCTTTCGGAGAGCCGTTTGGCTGGGCACTCGCGACAACCAAGGACTTCGTCAATTACAAAGACTTTGGCGAGAGCCTTGAGCGTGGCGGCGACGAGGAAGTCGACCAGTATGTTTATGCCGGCACGGTGTTTAAGGTGGGCGACAAGTACCATGCGCTCTACACTGGTTGCAATCGCGATAAGGTCAAGGCACGCTTGATGAAGCAGGTTCTTCTTCACGCAACGAGTGACGACGCCGTCAAGTGGGAGAAGAACATCGCCGAGACGCTGCTTCCGCCCCAGGAGGGTTACGATGACCGCAACTGGCGCGATCCCTTTGTGCTTTGGGATGAGGAGAACGAAGAGTACATGCTCATCCTCGGCACGCGTGTGGGCGAGGACAAGCGTCTGATGACCGGTCGTCTGGTCAAGTTCACCTCCAAGGACCTGGATACCTGGGAGTTCCAGGGCGACTGGTGGAATCCGGGCCTGTACACCATGTTCGAGATGCCTGATCTCTTTAAGATGGGCGACTGGTGGTATCTGGTGTTCTCCGAGTACAGTGATGGCAACAAGACCCGTTACCGCATGTCTCGCTCTATCAACGGTCCTTGGATCACTCCTGCGGACGATTCCTTCGATGGCCGCGCGTACTATGCCGCGCGTACCGCATTTGACGGCGAGCGCCGCGTTCTCTTTGGTTGGGTTCCTACGCGTGACGAGGGCGGCGACCCCAGCTCTTACCTGTGGGGTGGCACCTTTATGCCCCTCGAGATCGTTCAGCGTGCCGACGGAACGCTCGGCACCAAGCTTCCTGACAGCATGCTTGGCGCCTTTGGCGAGGCTAAGGCAGTCGAGGCCTTTGAGCTCTCCTGCGAGTCGGGCAAGGTCGAGCAGGCGCTCGCCGCGGATGCCGGTTCCACCTATATGCTCGATGCCGACATCGAGCTCGCCGGTGACGCTGCCGGCTTCTCGGTGAAGCTTGCCGAGGACGCCGAGTCCGGTCTTGCCTATGAGTTCCGCGCCAACCTGCGTGAGGGCAAGCTCGAGTTTACGGCGGCGCCCCAGTATCCGTGGTTCCAGGTCAACAACATGGGCCTCGAGCGTCCGTTGTTCTTTAAGGGCGAGGGCACTCATCATGTGCGCCTGGTCGTTGACGACGATATCGCGACCATCTTTGTCGATGATGTTGCGCTTAACGCTCGATTCTGCAATAAGCAGGGCCAGGGTGTGGCGCTGACGGTCACCGACGGTACGCTTAAGTGCGCAAATGCAACGATCGCGTCTCTGTAATGGCATCAAAACGTCTTATGATTTCGTAAAGGAATGGAGAGGAACATGGACTACAAAGTAGTGTCTCAGCAAGTCGTCGATAACGTCGGCGGTCTGGAGAACATCGAGGGCGCCACGCATTGCGTTACGCGTCTGCGTCTGGTGCTCAAGGATACGAGCAAGTACAACAAGGCCGAGCTCGAGAACATCGATGGCGTCAAGGGCGTGCTGTACAACAGCGGCCAGCTCATGATCATCTTCGGTACCGGTACCGTCAACAAGGTTTACGATGAGTTTATGGCTCTGACGGGCGTTAAGGAGATCAGCGCTTCCGAGGTCAAGGGCGCCGAGGCGGACAAGAAGGGCAAGTTCTTCTCGGTCCTCAAGGTATTCTCGGACATCTTTATCCCCATCATTCCCGCTTTCGTCGGCGCTGCTATCATCATCGGCCTTAAGTCGCTGATCGTTGCCAACGGCCTCTTTGGCATGGAGGGCAGCCTCGCCGATCACAGCGAGTTCCTCAAGAACCTCGCAAGCTTCTTTGCCATTATCGCCACCACCTTCGACTACCTACCTGTCCTGGTTATGTACAGCGCGGTCAAGCGTTTTGGCGGTAACCCGATCCTGGGCATCCTCGTCGGTATCGTCATGGTTCACCCGAGCCTTATGAACCGTAACACGTTCGTTATGGACCCGACGGGTGCTGAGTACTGGAACTTCGGTCCGCTCTCCATTCCCATGGTTGCTTTCCAGGGCGGCGTGTTCCCTGCAATCCTGACTGCCTGGTTTATGGCCAAGGTCGAGAAGATTGCCCAGAAGTACATCCCCGAGGTCGTTTCGTTCGTCTTTGTCCCGACCGTTACCCTGATTCTTGCTAACGTCGCCCTGTTCACCGTGTTCGGCCCGCTCGGCAACCTGATCGGCGACGTCCTCGCCGGCGTAATCGATATCCTGTACAACAGGATGGGCGTCTTCGGTGCCTTTGTCTTTGCCGCATTCCTGCAGCCGCTCGTCGTTACCGGTACGCATCAGTTCATCCAGGGTATCGAGGCAAACCTCGTTGCCACGACTGGCTTCAACTACATCCAGGCAATCTGGTCGGTTTCCATCATCGCCCAGGGCGGTGGCGCCATCGGCATGTATCTCATTCACAAGAAGCATTCCAAAGAGCGCAACATCTGCATGTCGTCCTTTATCCCGACGCTGGTCGGTATCTCCGAGCCCGCAATCTTTGCTGCAAACATGCGCTACTCGATCATCCCGTTCATCTGCGCTTGCATCGGTGCAGGCTGCGGCGGTGCCTTCGTGAAGCTCTTTGAGGTGCGCGCCATCGGTCAGGGTCTGACCGGCGTGCTTGGCCTGCTCATCGTTACGCCCGAGACGCTCGTGTGGTATGTGGCTGGCAATCTCATCGCCTTCATCGTGCCGATCGTCTTGATCTTTGCCTACAACAAGGCAAAGGGCGTGCCGACCACCGATGAAGAGGGCGCTGGCGCTGTCTTCGACGTTAGCTTCTAGTTGAGCCGTTCAGCGTAATGTGCGGATAAGTCCATTTGGGGAAGGGCGTTCGGCTCGTGTGAGTCGAGCGTCCTTTCCTATAGACGAGAAGGTCAATGGCGATGTTTAATCAAAAAAACAAGGTGATGCGTGCGGACTATGAGCAGTGGCGTGCCGGACAGGATGAGACGGCGGCTCGCATCGCGTCCGACCCCGATAGGCTTTTGTTCCATGTGGAGCCTGAGCTTGGCTGGCTCAACGACCCCAATGGTTTGGTTCAGATTGGTGATACGTATCACATCTATCATCAATACGATCCGTTCGATGCTGCGCATGGCGGTCCAGTGCTTTGGAACCATCTGACGACAAAGGATTTTGTGACGTACGAGAATCACGGTCCCGTGCTGTTCCCCGATTCCGATTTGGATTCGAGTGGAGCGTATTCTGGTTCTGCCTTTGTACGTGATGGCAAGATTCACTACTTCTATACCGGCAACGTTAAGCATTTTGACCGTGATGATTACGACTACGTGTTGACGGGCCGTGAGCAAAACCAGATTCATATGGTTGCCGAGAATCCCGACGAATTGGGCGAGAAGCGCATAGCTGTTGGGCCGGTCGATTACCCCGACGATATCGGTACGCACGTGCGCGACCCCAAGATCCTTGAACACGACGGTATCTACTACATGGTTCTGGGCGCTCGTACGAAAGACGACCGTGGCTGCGTGCTTGTCTATACCTCGCGCAATCTTGAGGACTGGAGCTATGCGACGCGCATTGAGTTGGGCGAGAAGTTTGGCTTTATGTGGGAGTGCCCCGATCTGTTTGAGCTCGATGGCGAGCTTATTCTCGTTTGCTGTCCGCAGGGTGTGCCTGCCGATGGTTGGCGTTACCGCAATCCGCATCAGTGCGTGTGGTTCCCCATCGAGGCCGATTGGGAGGCGCCGAGCTTTAAAATCGTCGGGAAGGGCATGCCCCCGATGGTCGATGCCGGTTTTGATTTCTATGCCCCGCAGTCCTTTGAGGACGCTGCGGGTCGGCGTTTGATGATCGGATGGTCGGGTTGCCCCGATGCGACGACAGAAAGCCCGACGGCGGCGCGCGGGTGGCAGTGCGCGCTGACGATGCCGAGAGAGCTGAGCATGCGCGGCGGCAAGCTCTGCCAGTGGCCGGCGCACGAGATTGAGAGGATGCGCGGCGATTGCGTTCGTGCTGTAGGCGGTGAGACCGTTGAGGAGCCGGGACGCCTGTTTGATGTCGTGGTTTCCTGCGAGGGAGCCAAGATGATCGAGCTCGAAATCCGCAAGGGTGTCTTTGTGCGTTATACGGACGGGATGCTTACCCTCGATATGGGCGACGAAGGCTATGGACGCGACCAGAGGTCGATCGAGCTCGGCGAACTTCGCGACCTGCGCGTGCTTTCGGACACTACGATGGTCGAGATTTTTGCCAACGGTGGCGAGGCGGCACTTACGAGCCGTACCTATTCGCCGGCGGTTCCGGCGATGGAGCTGCACGCCGAGGGTGCGGCGTCGATGGATTTCTACCGCCTCGCTCATTAACCGTGCATGGAGCACGATTGGACTTGTTGGGCGGAATGTGTCGCAGTTGCCGCGGCCAGCTACCGCTTATCGCGTATAGCGACCGTTTGCGGAATAAGTAACACTCCTTAATAAACCGTGTAGAATCTCAGATAAGCACGGAGTTTTCCAGGGAGACGCTGTCCTTTGTTGTGCGCAAGGGGCGGCGTCTCTTTGGCGCTTGGACGCCGTTGTGCAACAGTGCGGCGGCGCGTGTCATGTATTGAAAAGCCAACGTCGAGATGGGTCGTGATAATAATGGGCAAGTACGTAATCGTGGTTGAGTCTGGGTCGGATGTGACGCCGGAGCTCTGCGAGCGCTACGGCATCGTGCGCGTGCCTATGCATGTCACGATTGGTGACGAGACCGTCGAGGACGGCTCGATCGATCCGCTCGAGATTTATTCGCGCTGCAACGAGTTTGGCGTGATGCCCAAGACCAGCGGCTGCGCACCTGCGGATTTTGCTCACGTGTACGACCGCATTCACGCTGAGCAGCCCGACGCGACTATTTTGCATCTTGCATATTCCGAGGCCACGACCTGTTCGCATCAGTCCTCAAAGATTGCGGCCCAGGGGCGCGACTACGTGTTCTCCATGGACACGCGCTTTGTCTCGGTAGGCCAGTCGCTTGTTGTCGTCGAGACCGCCAAGTATATTGAGGCTCGTCCCGATGCCACCGTCGACGAGATCTTTGCATTTACGAACTCCGTCATGGACCGCGTGCTGCTGGGCTTTGTTCCTACTGATCTTGCCTTCCTTAAGGCGGGCGGTCGTTTGTCTAACGTGGCATTCCTCGGTGCCCATCTGCTCAAGATCAAGCCCTGCATTGAGGTAACGGGCGGCAAGTTCGTGGCGACTAAGAAGTTTCGCGGCTCTATGCTCAAGTGCGCCCACGCCTTTATTGATCACATGGTCGCCAAGGGCGAGATTGACTACTCGCACATTGGGCTGGCGTATTCGGTGGGCCTTTCCCAGGAGATGCGCGACGACATGGAAGTCTATGCACACGATCTTGGCTTTAAGGACGTCCCCTGGCCTCAGGTTGGTGGCGTCATCTCGAGCCACTGCGGCCCGACCGCCTTCGGTGCGGTGCTCACGCTTAAGGCGTAAAGGTCGCAGGCGAGCGTTCTCCAGCCTGACATCTCGACGTAGCCCCCAGCCATGGTGATGGGGGATAGATTAAAACGTGCCATTCTAGCCCGAGACGTTTAAACGCAAGCGCATGGGCTAGAATGGCTCTGGCATTTTAATTGGTTGCATCTAAGGAGAGGCAAGGTAGCGGGAATGGCTGAGATGACGCTTGAGGGTGTGGACGCTCGTCCTGAGGATTCCGCATTTGCCCTAGGCCGCGTGCATTCAATCGAGACGATGGGAACGGTCGACGGACCCGGCATCCGCTTTGTGGTGTTTGTTCAGGGCTGTCCCATGCGCTGCGCGTATTGCCACAATCCCGATACCTGGTCGGTTAACGGCGGCACCATGGTGACCGTCGAGCATCTGATGGACGAGTTCCAGAGTAACCACGAGTTCTATCGCAGCGGTGGCATTACGGTGTCCGGCGGCGAGCCGCTCCTACAGCCTGAGTTTTTGGCCGACCTGTTCCGTGCAATGCACAACAACCCCGATGGTCGTGTACATACCTGCCTAGATAGCTGTGGCTATGCATTTGACCCCAACCACCCCGAGAAGTTCGATGCCGTGCTCAACGAGACCGACATGGTACTGCTCGATATTAAGCATGCCGACCCGGTCGAGCATAAAAAGCTGACTGGTTGCGATCCCGCGCGCATCTTGGCGTTTGGCGATGAGCTTGCACGTCGCAAGATCAAGGTCGTTATCCGTCACGTGGTGGTGCCGGGCATTACCGACACGGTGGAGGAGTGCGAGAAGCTCGGTCGCCTCATCGCTCCATGGCACAACGTGGTGGGCCTGGAAATGCTGCCGTATCACACGATGGGTGTCGTCAAGTACGAGCAACTGGGCATTCCCTATAAGCTCGAGGGTGTGCCCCAGATGGATACCGCGCGCATGCCCGAGCTGCGCAACGCCGTCATGGACGGCATGAAAAAACGCCGTGCGGAGCTCAAAAACGCAATCGGATAGCGTGCTATTTTTGCCCCTTTATGATACGCGAGCTGCGCTGGCTTAGCGTGTTCGTTTGACGAGGTCAAACAAAATGCTGGTACCATACCGTGGTTGAGAATTTCGTATAGGTTTGGGGAATGGCATGGCTACCATCGCGATCATCGGTGCACTCGAAAAAGAGATCATGCAGATTAAGAAAGAGCTGAGCGACGTTTGTGAGGCACAGGAGGCTGGATTGACCGTTGTGAGCGGTGAGCTCGACGGTCTGACAGTTGTCGCCACAACGGCGGGCATGGGCACGGTGAACGCCGCCGCTGCAACACAGCACCTCATTAGCAAGTATGCTCCGCAGGCTGTTGTGTTTTCGGGCATTGCGGGCGGTTTGAACCCCAAGCTCCATATCGACGACGTGGTCATTGGCAAACGCCTACGCTATCTGGATACCGATACCGCGCTTATTGCCGAGTCCGCACCGGGGCTCGAGGAGTTTGGCTCGACACCCGCGCTGGTCGATATTGCCGTCGACGTGCTTGCTGAGCGTGGGTTCGTTGATGCTTCAACAAATGCAGTCGCTTCGAACGAGGGCACCAAACAGTTCCTGGTCGGCACGATTGCCACAGGCAACCGTTTTGTGACGGGCGCTGCCATGTAACGACGCTATCGAAGCGACGCATGCCGATTGTGTCGGCATGGAGGGCGCGGCGATTGCTCATGTCGCAACCAAAAATGGTGTCGATTGCCTGGTGTTGCGCGCTATCAGCGATAATTGTGACGAGGCGTACGATGCAATTTGCGACCGAGAGTTCGATCTGTTCGAGTACGCGCGTGTCGCAAGTAACATCACGCTCGATATCGTCCGCCGCATTGCCGCTGCGCAATAGCGCGCTCTTTTGTAAGAACCTACGACCAAGGAGTGTCCATGGCCGATTCCATTAACTACCAGCTTGCCAAGTTCGTCGCCAGCTACGGCAAGGTTTCGCAGATTCCCGAGTCCACCTGCCCCGAGGTGAGCTTTGTCGGCCGCTCCAACGTGGGCAAGTCGTCGATTATGAACAAGCTCTTTGGCCGCAAGAACCTGGTCAAGGTTTCCAGTACGCCGGGCAAGACGAGCAACATCAACTTCTTCGAGGCCGACGACGTGCACTTCGTCGACCTGCCGGGCTATGGTTTCGCCCGTCGTTCTAAGGCCGAGCGCGACCGCTGGGCCGAGCTTATCGGCGACTTTTTCGACTCCGAGCGCAGCTTTAACTTGGTCGTCTCGCTGGTGGACATTCGTCACGACCCCAGCAAGCTCGATCATGACATGATCGACTACCTGCAGGGCAACGAGTTCAACTTTATCGTCTGCCTCACCAAAGCCGACAAGCTCAGCCGCACCCAGCAGGCCCGTCAGGCAGCAGCCATCAAAAAGCAGCTCAACGTCCCGGCCGAAAACGTGATCATCACGAGCTCCCAGACCGGCACCGGTATCGACGAACTCAAGCGCCGCATCGCCGAGGCCTGCCTCTAATCGAGCTACAACCCCTCAAAAGCTCTTATCTATATCACCACAGTGATAGTTATTGGTAAACTATCACTGTGGTGATATTTTTTAGGAGGCCGATATGGAGCTGTGGCACGGGTCGGAGGTTGTTGTCGAGCATCCGTCGCTGGATAGATGTAAGCAGTTCAACGACTATGGACGTGGGTTTTATTGCACGCCACATGAGGAAATGGCGATGGAATGGGCATGCCGGACCGAGTCCGATGGTATCGCGAATCGATATGAGCTCGATATGGATGGTCTCGCGGTCTTGGATTTGGAGTCCGGGGAGTTTTCAATTCTTAATTGGCTTGCGATTTTGGCCGACAACCGGGAGTTTAATGTCTCGACGCCGCTGGCACGCGAAGGACTTCGCTATCTGCTGGATAACTGCCTGATTGATATTTCTCCCTATGATGTTATTCGAGGCTATCGCGCCGACGATTCCTACTTTTCGTTTGCAAGACAGTTCGTTAACGGCATGATCTCGCTCAGGCAACTGCAACTCATTATGCGCTTGGGCGATTTGGGCATCCAATACGCTCTTATGAGTGAGCGCGCGTTCTCGGCGATCAGGTTCCGCGATTGGAAGCAGGCCTCGGGAGCTGAGTTTTATCCCAAACGATTTGAGCGAGAACAGAATGCTCGACGTAAGTATCTGGATACGATAAACGGATTTGACACCGAGGGTGTCGACATTAGGGATTTGATGGCAGGGAGGGTTGATTTAAATGATCCAAGAGTTAACGGATTGTGGGCCGAGTAGGACATATCCCGTCTATTACCTCGAGGACGCAATGAACAACCTAGGCGACTGCTTTGACTATGCCGTTAATGATTATGGAGCAGAGGGATCGGAAGTTGCTGAACTCTTTTGCCTCAGCGGCGTAGCTCGCGAGTTCGAACGCGGCAACGCATGGGTCGTATCGGGAAAATCGGGCGTTGAGCTGTTCGCGCTTATCGCCGAAAGATCGGGCTATCAAAACAGGCCTATACCGGACTGCACCTATCGATTTGAGAAGACTCCGGAATATTGGGCGGGCTGGATGCTGGCATACCTGCAGTGGCGTTTAGGGGAGTCTTTCGAAGATCTGCTGCATGTCGTTCCATTTGATGCGCTGCGCGGTCTGTACTATCCCTGGCATGAAGCCTCAGAGGAACGTGTGGCGCGTCTTATTTGCGATATGGCGAAGAAAACACCTCGTCAAACTAAACTGGCGCAAGCAAGAAAGAGGCTCAAGAAAACCCAACAAGACCTGGCATACGAATCGGGCGTATCACTCCGCTCAATCCAAATGTACGAACAGCGCCAGAGAAACATCAACGAAGCATCGGTAACAACCGTAAGGGATATGGCGAAAGTCCTGCACTGCAGCATCGAAGACATCTTAGAGCCAGTCTTTGAATACAAAGAAACTAGCGCAGCCTAAAAGAGATGCTGGCCGCTGATTGCTCAAGTTGCAGTTCGAGCAATTTGAGCAGCGAAGCCGGCTGCCTAGTGGGGGCATGTGGGCCTTCTAGGTATCAAAATCCGCCTACGTATTGAAATGCCCCGCCAAGCTAAAGTGCTCGGCGGGGCATATTTCGATTGACGATGCTAGCAGGGGTTGAACTTTAATATGCCGCGAGTAAGAGGCGTCTGCATTTAGCAATTAAAGTTAATTATTCAATTCGGGTGCTCAGCCAGTATTCTCCATTTGAAGGTAAGATTGCGTACGTAATTCCATTTTTGACAGTTGGCGTACCTACGCAGGCAGCTCCAATCTCCTTAGCGTCGGAAAATGAGAGTGTTGGATCAATTGCTTGTATGGTTGCTAATGCTGTCGCCGCGGCATAATCTGAATTTTCGAAGTACATGACTATGTTTTTGAAGCAGTTTTCTGATCCAAGATAGCTGAATAGTAGTTGACTGCTCGAGTCCGAGAAAAAGCCTCCAATACCGGCAAGCGTAGAGCCATTTTTTATCTGAAGCTCGAGTCCCGTGCCGCTATCGTCTAACTCGTAACTCGCCTTCATACTGCTGCAATTGGGAATATCGGAGAATTCCTCGTTAAGTCGTTCAATAAAGCCTTCAGGTGAAATTGAAAACGATCCGTCGCCAAGAAAGGAAGTAATTTCCTTTTCGTTGCGGGTGTCAACGACCTCTCCGCATCTCCCGCATTCTCGAATTTCCTTCGAGGTGGCGTCAACGTAATCGACTTCGGTAGTCCAAGAACCTAGTTGATGCCCAAGGGGTTTCCCTTCGGTTTTGCCGCAGCGTTGACAGGTCTTCGGAACCGTGCATGTTGCTTCTTCCCATTCATGTCCGAGCGGTTTCCCCTCGGTTTTGCCGCAACTTTTACAGGTGCGAGGGCTTGTACAGTTTGCATTGGTCCAAAGTTTGTGGGTGCAAAACATTTGAGGAAACAGCATGGGTAAGCAGAAGATGACGGCAACTATCGCAGCAGTTGCGATAGCCGCTCGTTTATTACCACCAAGTTTGTTAATGGCACTCGTTAGAAGTGAATCGTCCTCTTCCTTTTTGCATGTGGCACCGTCTTCATTTGATGATCGATCGTCAGGGGAGGTGGTGTCGTCAGCACCATCAGAAACCTGCTTCCCTTCGATATTCGGCTTCTGTTCATCAGATGCACTGGGCGTTTGCTCACTATTGGGCTCTTTCATCTCGTCATCCATGCTTATCGAGTCCCCTCTCTCGTTTCAAATGTGCGATGCGAACAATTGCGATAAGTGAAACAGATACTCACATGAATATATCCTAGTTTGGGATATATCAAAATGGAATATAGCGTAAACGGTATGAACGTTGATGCTAATAGGACATGCGGAAAATGCCTCTCCCAGATTCGTCGGGAGCAAGGTATCACTCAGGTTGAACTCGCAAAGAAACTGAGGGTACCTCAGTCGTTCATCTCGAAAGTCGAAACCGGGGAACGCAGTCTTAGGGTTTATGAGCAGTTCGCCTATGCAGAGGCACTTGGAATTACCGTCGGAGTTCTCGTGCAAAGACTTGAGGCGGTTCTGAGCAGCGGAGATAAATAGATTGCGCCGCGAATCGGGCGATAATTAAATCAGCGAATGCGATTATCCTGTCGAGCCTGCGCAGGTCCCCTTGGGGCTTCCCCTGAAAACAATCCGCAGATCGAATTGCCCCGTCGCGCGAAGCGCATGACGGGGCAATTCATGATCGAGGACGTTTTCAGGGGAAGCCCCAAGGGGACCGGTGAGAGCAATGAGGCAGGGCGCTACAGGTACTCGATTTGAGCGCCCTCGGTGTCGCACGTCAGAATATGCGTATCGCACTTAGGGAACTGCTCGCGCAGCTTGACCTGAAGGAATTTTGCCACGATGGTGTCGTCGGTCACTGCCATGAGGGTCGAGCCCGAGCCGCTGATCCAGATGGTCTTGGCACCGCCGTTAAGGCAGGTGTCGCGCACGGCGTTGTAGTCGGGGATGAGGCGGCGGCGATAGGGCTCCTGGATGCGGTCGTCGTTGGCGGCGGCAATCAGATCCAGGTCGCCGGTCTCCAGGCCGCGCGTCATGCCGGCGATGCGGCCCATTTGCCATACGGCGGTGGAGAGCGGAATCTCCTGCGGCACGACCTTGCGCGCCTCGCTCGTATGTACCTCGTAGGGCGGAATCACAGTAATAAAACGAAGCTTGTCGCTCACCTCGTAGCGCAGGCACTGGGGGAGCGAATCGGTCGGCGTAAAGGAGCAGACGGCGCCGCCCAGGATAGCAGGGGCGACGTTATCGGGATGGCCCTCGACCTCGGTGGCAATGCGGACGAGTTCGGCGCGGTCGACGGTGTGGCCCGTCAGCGCGGCGGCGGCCATGATGCCAGCGACGACGCAGGTGGAGCTGGATCCCAGGCCGCGAGCGACGGGTACATCGGTTTGAATGTCGATAGCGACGGGGAGGGCCGGCTCGTCCCAGGCGGCCAGAGCATCGACAAAGCTCACATAGACCAGGTTGTTCTCGTTTTGGAACTCCTCGGGGCAGCCCGTGATGGTGAGCTTGTCGGCGCGCTCGAAGGTGAAGTGCGAGTAGAGGCTGACGGCCATGCCGAGGGTGTCGTAGCCAATGCCCAAGTTGGCGCTCGTCGCTGGGACGGTGATTTTGATCATGTGAGTCCTCCTGGCGTGCCTGGCTGTTTAGTTCGCTGCTCGGGCAGTCCTGCGCAAGACGGAAAGCACATTAAGTGCTTTCCTTTGCGTGCGGAACTCGCGACGAACTAAACAGCCAGGCACGCTGTGCGCGTTCGTCATCATCCCGGGGGCTATCTGATAAAAGAAGGTGCGCCGGCTTTCGCCGGCGCTTAATAAGGGGTTTAGTTGGTGCTCATTCGTTTTGCTGCGGACTCGACGTAGCTTGCCATCTCATCGACGTCGCAGACGTCTTCGAAGCGGACGGGCTTGGATTCGAGTTCGGCGAGCTGGGTCGGGGCGACCGTGTTGGTGGCCTGCTCGAGTACACGCATAGCCTCAAAATCATCCTCGGGAACGTTGAGGCCCAGGGCGTCGCAGCAGGCGCGCGGGAACTTGTAGGGGCTGGCGGTCGAAAGCAGCACGCGAGCCTTGGCGCCCTCGGTGGGAGCGACCTTTTCGAAGACGTGATAGCCGCAAGCGGTGTGCGGGTCGATCACGTAGCCGTTCGCGTCCCAGCAGCTCTTGATGGCAGTGCGTACCTCGTCCTCGCTGGCCCAACCGCAGCCAAAGACGCTCTGAATCTTTGCCAGCAGCTCGGCGGGCACCTCGTAGCGACCGGTCTGCGCCAGCTGCTCCATAAGACCGGCGACGAGCTCGCAGTCGCCATCGGACAAAAAGTACAGCATGCGCTCCAGGTTGGAGCTGATCAGGATGTCCATCGACGGCGAGATCGTCGTAAAGAACGGACGATTACGGTCGTAGACGCCGGTGGTCAAGAAGTCGGCAAGGACGTTGTTCTTGTCGCTCGCCACGACGAGCTTGGCGACGGGCAGACCCATGCGCTTGGCATAGTAGCCGGCCAGGATATCGCCAAAGTTGCCGGTCGGTACGCAGAACTCCACGGCGTCGCCGGCCTCGATGGCGCCGGCGCGCAACAGCTGCGCATAGGCGGCAAAGTAGTAGACGACCTGCGGTACCAGACGGCCGACGTTGATGGAGTTGGCACTCGAAAGTACCGTGCCTGCGGCCTCCAGACGCTCGGCAAGCTCCTTATCGGCAAAGATGCGCTTGACGGCACTCTGGGCGTCGTCAAAGTTGCCGCGGATGCCGCAGACGGCGACGTTATCGCCCTCCTGAGTGGACATCTGCAGGTTCTGGACGCGGCTGACCTTGCCCTCGGGATAAAAGACGGTGATGCCCGTGCCCGGAGCGTCGGCAAAACCGGCGAGTGCGGCCTTGCCGGTGTCGCCCGACGTGGCGGTGACGATCATGATGCGCTCGGCGCCGCCGTCCTTGGCGGAAGTGCGGGCCATCAGACGGGGGAGCATCTGCAGGGCAACGTCCTTGAAGGCGCTTGTGGGGCCGCCAAAGAGCTCCATCACATAGGTCTGATCGTCCAGCTGAGGGGCGTCAGCGCCCGGCGCAGCGTCGAGTTTGACGAGCGGCGTAACCTCTTCACTCGCGAACGTGCCGCGGTATGCCTCGTCGACACACGCCGAAATTTCTTCGGCCGTGTAATCATTCAGTAACATTTCCAACACATCTTGAGCGATTTCAAAGTACGATTTATCTGCAAGCGAGCTGATATCGACCTGCTGGGTGCCGAGCTCGTCCGAGACAAACAAACCCCCGTCGGGAGCGATGCCGGTGCGGATTGCCACCTTACTTGAGCACGATAAAGTGCGTCCTCGTGTACTATGATAAGTTCCCATATAACACTGCTCCTCGGATGCCTTGGTCCCAATCGGTGAAACCATGGTATCAGAGCGCGCAAAACAGGTTTGCAGAGGCTTTTAGAAAGGTAACCTCAAGCCCATGATTAAGATTGCCAAGTTTGGCGGCTCGTCGGTCGCCGACGCCGAACACTTTAAGAAGATCAAGGCCATCGTCGATGCCGACCCTGCCCGCCGTTTTGTGGTGGTTTCCGCCTGCGGCCGCCGCTTTAAGGGCGACACCAAGGTGACCGACCTGCTCTACCTGGTTAACGCGCACGTTAAGTATCACGTGTCGTGCGAGGAACTGCTCGAGGACATTGGCCAGCGCTATTTTGATATCGCTGACGAGTTGGAGCTCACCTATCCCATCCGCGAGGAGTTCGCGGCCTTTGCCGAGCGCGCCCGCTCGGGCGGCTACTCTACCGAGGAGCTCGTGAGCCGTGGCGAGTACTTCACCGCTCGCCTGATGGCGGAGTACCTGGGCCTGCCGTTCCTGGACGCCGCGACGGTTGTGGCGTTCCATCACGACGGTACGCTCAGCATGAATCGCACCTCCGAGCTGGTGCAGGAGTACGGTCAGCAGGGCGGCTTTGTTATGCCTGGTTTCTACGGCGCGACGCGTGAGGGCCAGATCAAGCTGCTCGACCGTGGCGGCGGCGATATTTCCGGCTCGATTTTGGCTAAGTGCCTGGGCGCCGACCTGTACGAGAACTGGACCGATGTTTCGGGCTTCTACTCTGCCGATCCGCGTATTGTTCCCGAGGCTCAGCCCATTGCGCGCGTTACCTACGAGGAGCTGCGCGAGCTTTCGTACATGGGCGCGAGTGTCCTGCACGAGGAGGCCGTGTTTCCCGTGCGCGAGGCGGGTATTCCGCTGGTCATCAAGAACACCAATGCGCCGCAGGACCCCGGCACCATCATTAGTGAGACGGCTGATGAGGGCGAGGCAGAGCCCATCATTACCGGCGTGACCGGCAAGCGCGGCTTTGTCGCCATCAACGTGGCTCGCGACCGTACCAAGCCCCGTGTCGGCTTTATGCGCCGCGCGCTTTCGGTCTTCGAGCGCTATGACGTTTCCGTCGAGCATATGCCCACCGGCGTCGACCGCTTTGGCGCCGTGGTACAGGAGCAGGATGTGCACGATTCACTGTACTCACTCGTGGGCGACATTCAGCAGGAGGTCGAGCCGCTCGAGATCGAGGTTGTCGAGGGCCTGGCGCTCATCGCGACCGTCGGCCGTAACCTGCGCGGCCGCGCTGGCATTTCCGGCCACCTGTTTGGCATGCTAGGCCAGGCCGGCGTGAGCGTGCGCATGATTTCGCAGAGCTGCGACGAGATCAACATCATCATCGGCGTCGAGGAGAAGGACTTCGATCTGGCGATTCAGACCATCTACCGTGCCTTCTCCGACGAGAACGGCATTGTGAAGGTCTCCGACCTGGAGGCTCCTGCGCCGGTCGATCCCGCCCTGGCCGCGCTCCGCAAGTAGCTGCCGTCCCGGTGCATTTTTGGGACAAGTGTCAAAAATCTACGGCGGGGCGTTTCGTTTCGGTTTCGTTTCGACGGGGCGGGTTTCGTGCCCGCCCTGTTCTTGTATACACTGGCAACAATAATCGGCCTGCTCGGCGTGCGGGCAAAAGCCACAGCCTTTAAAGGGGGAAGCATGAAACAGTACACGGTTGCTATTTTGGGCGCGACGGGAGCCGTGGGCACCCAGATGCTCGAGTGCCTCAACGAGCAGGAGTTCCCGGTCGGCAAGCTCAAGCTGCTGGCGAGCGCACGCTCCGCGGGCAAAACCGTCGAGTTCCGCGGCGAGCAAATCGTGATCGAAGAGGCTTGCCCCGAGGCCTTTGAGGGCTGCGACATTGTGCTTGGCGCCGCTGGCGACGACATCGCGAAGGAGCTGCTGCCCGAGGCCGTTAAGCGCGGCGTCGTGGTCGACAACAGCCACGCCTTCCGCATGGATCCCGAGGTGCCGCTCGTCGTGCCCGAGATCAATGCCGACGACATCAAGTGGCATCACGGCCTTATCGCTAACCCCAACTGCGCAACTATCATCGGCCTGGTTCCTGCCTGGCCGCTGCACCAGCTTGCCGGCGTGAAGCGTATGATCGTGTCCACGTATCAGGCAGCTTCGGGCGCCGGTGCCCCCGGTATGGCCGAGCTCGAAGCACAGCTTGCCGCCCTGGGCCGTGGCGAGGAGATTCCCGAGCCGCGCGCCTTTGCCGCTCAGCTGGCGAGCAACCTGATTCCGCAGATCGGTGGCGTCAAGGAGGAGGGCTTTACTTCCGAGGAAATGAAGCTGCAAAACGAGGGCCGCAAGATCATGCATCTGCCCGAGCTGCGCGTGAACTGCACCTGCGTGCGCGTGCCCGTGCTGCGTTCGCACTCCGAGAGCATTACGCTCGAGTTTGAGCGCGATATTACGGTCGAGGAGGCTCGTGCTGCGCTGGCTGCCGCTCCCGGCGTCAAGCTGGTTGACGATATGGCTGCCGAGGATGCACACGACCGCTTCCCCATGCCGATGGATACGTCCGACCAGGACCTGATTTGGGTCGGCCGCGTGCGTCGCGACATCTCGAACCCCGAGGCCGCGCGCGGTATCACCTTCTGGTGCTGCGGCGACCAAATCCGTAAGGGCGCGGCAACTAACGCCGTCCAGATCGCTAAGCTGCTCTGCGAGTAGTGCGACCTGTCCGGCGGGG
>CABUMZ010000008.1 GCA_902492825.1 uncultured Collinsella sp. | reverse complement strand
ATGGATAATGTCGAGCATATGGGGTCCCAGCACCGCGCCGAGCACGAGCAAAAAGACCGTCTCGGGAACGGGTTTCCCGGGGATCGCCGAGGCGATGAAGGGGCTTGCAAAGGCCACGAGCGCGATGATGGCGAGTGAAACGAATGCCATGTGATGCCTTTCTCTTGTTTGCGCTTCACTGTAGCACCCTCGCCGTCCTCAACGCGCCGCGAGCTGTCGTATCATAGTGAGGTTTACAAACATGTGGCTCAAGGCGACCGCGAGGCTTGCCCCGCAAACCGACCGCTGCCGCATACCGTACCGTACGCCCAACCGATCAGGAAGGCAGGAACCAATGGTCTCTCGTATCTACGTGGAGAAGAAACCCGGGTTCGACGTCGAGGCTCAGCAGCTCAAGGGCGAGCTGACCGAAATTCTCGGCATCAAGGGCATCGAGGCCCTGAGGATCATCAACCGCTACGACGTCGAGGGCATCGACGAGGAGCTTTTCCGCTCCTGCGTGCCGACCGTCTTTAGCGAGCCCCAGGTCGATGTGACCTACGGCGAGCTCCCCGCAAGCGATGGCGCCGTCTTTGCCGTCGAATTCCTGCCTGGCCAGTTTGACCAGCGCGCCGACTCCGCCAGCGAGTGCGTGCAGCTCATCAGCCAGGGCGAGCGCCCCGCCGTGCGCTCCGCCAAGGTCTATATGATCTCGGGCGCTCTGGACGAGGCCGCCATCGATGCCATCAAGCACTACGTGGTGAACCCCGTCGAGGCGCGCATCGCCTCGCTCGACCTGCCCGAGACGCTGTACATGGAGACCCCCGAGCCCCAGCCCGTCGAGGTGCTCGACGGTTTCCGCGAGCTCGACGAGGCCGGCCTTGCCGCCTTTATCGCCGATCGCGGCCTTGCCATGGACGAGGCGGACATCGCCTTCTGCCAGCAGTACTTCCGCGATGAGGATCGCGACCCCACCATCACCGAGATCCGCGTGATCGACACCTATTGGTCCGACCACTGCCGTCACACCACCTTCGGCACCGTCCTGGATGACGTGACGATCGACGACGCCGTGGTGCAGCAGGCCTTCGACCGCTACATGGAGATGCGCCATGAGCTCGGTCGCGACGCCAAGCCCGTCTGCCTCATGGACATGGGCACCATCGGCGCCAAGTACCTCAAGAAGACCGGCGTCATGACCGATGTCGATGAGTCCGAGGAGATCAACGCCTGCACCGTCAAGGTGAAGGTCGATGTCGACGGCGAGGACCAGGACTGGCTGTTCCTGTTTAAGAACGAGACCCACAACCACCCGACCGAGATCGAGCCCTTCGGCGGTGCCGCCACCTGCGTGGGCGGCGCCATCCGCGACCCGCTCTCGGGCCGCAGCTACGTGTACCAGGCCATGCGTGTCACCGGCGCCGGTGACCCCACCGTCCCGGTTTCCGAGACGCTCGAGGGCAAGCTGCCGCAGCGCAAGCTCGTGACCACTGCCGCCGCCGGCTACTCCAGCTACGGCAACCAGATCGGCCTTGCCACCGGTCAGGTCAACGAACTCTATCACCCCGGTTACGTGGCCAAGCGCATGGAGGTTGGCGCCGTCGTGGGCGCTACCCCGGCAAACCACGTTCGTCGCGAGTGCCCCGCCCCCACCGACAAGATCATCCTGCTGGGCGGCCGCACCGGCCGCGATGGCATCGGTGGCGCCACCGGCTCCTCCAAGACCCAGAACACCGAGTCCATCGAGACCTCGGGTGCCGAGGTCCAGAAGGGCAACGCCCCTGTCGAGCGCAAGCTGCAGCGCCTGTTCCGCCGCGGCGACGCCTGCCGTCTGATCAAGCGCTGCAACGACTTTGGCGCCGGCGGCGTCTCGGTCGCCGTGGGCGAGCTTGCCGACGGCCTGTATATCGACCTTGATACCGTGACCAAGAAGTACGACGGTCTGGACGGCACCGAGCTCGCTATCTCTGAGTCCCAGGAGCGCATGGCCTGTGCCGTCGCCGACGGTGACGTCGAGGAGTTCATGGGCTACGCCGCCGAGGAGAACCTCGAGGCGACCGTTATCGCCGAGGTTACCGCCGAGCCGCGCATGCGCATGGCCTGGAACGGCGTCGCCATCGTCGACCTGTCCCGCGAGTTCCTCAACTCCAACGGCGCACCCAAGCACCAGGTCGCCCACGTGTGCGCCCGTAGCGTGTGGCAGCCCAGCTGGGCCGGCACCACGCTTGCCGAGCGCATGACCTCGCTCGTCACCGACCTCAACGTCGCTTCCAACAAGGGCCTTTCCGAGCGCTTCGACTCCACCATCGGTGCCGCAACCGTGCTCATGCCCTTTGGCGGCAAGACGCAGCTCACCCCGAGCTCGGCCATGGTCGCCAAGTTCCCCGTGGACGGCGAGACCACCACGGCGAGCGCCATGGCATGGGGCTTTAACCCCTATCTGATGGAAGCCGACCAGTTTGCGGGCGCCTACCTGTCCGTGGTCGAGTCCATCGCCAAGCTCGTGGCTGCCGGCTTTGAGCACAAGCGCGCCTATCTCTCCTTCCAGGAGTACTTCGAGCGTCTGCGCACCGAGGCCGAGCGTTGGGGCAAGCCCACGGCAGCCGTCCTGGGCGCCCTTATGGCCCAGGTCGACCTGGGTGCCGGCGCCATCGGCGGCAAGGACTCCATGAGCGGCTCGTTTGAGGACGAGGCCGGCGAGCTCAACGTTCCGCCGACTCTGATCAGCTTCGCCGTCGCCGTGGGCAAGGCCGCCCGCGCCGTCTCGCCCGAGTTCAAGGGCCTCACGCACCGCGTCGTCCGCATCGCCCCCGCTACCTATGGCGAGGACTACCGTCCCGACGCCCAGCAGCTGCTCGCCGCGTTTGACGCCGTCGAGGCGCTCACCGCCAACGGCAACGCCCTGGCCATCTCCACGCCCGGCTACGGCTGCGGCGCCGAGAGCCTCTTTAAGATGTGCGTCGGTAACCAGATCGGTATCGAGCTTGCCGAGGATGTAGACGTGGAGAGCCTCTTCACCCCGCTCTACGGCAGCTTTATCGTCGAGCTCGCCGAGGATGCCGAGCTGCCCGAGGTCGCCGACGGCGTTGTCGTCGAGCCCCTGGGCACCACCGTCGAGGGCTATGTCATCGACACCGGCTCCGAAGTCATCGAGCTCTCCGAGCTTCAGGAGGCCTGGGAGAGCGGCATCGAGGGCGTCTTTGCCTACCGCAGCGCCGACGAGACCCCCGAGGTCGAGACCATCGACTTCCGCGCCAAGGACATCCACGTGTACGGCGGCGCCAAGATCGCCCGCCCGCGCGTGGTTATCCCCGTGTTCCCCGGCAACAACTGCGAGTACGATAGCGCCCGTGCCTTCCGCGCCGCCGGCGCCGAGGCCGACACCTTCGTGATCAACAACCTCACGCCCGAGGCCGTCGCCGAGAGCACCCACGAGCTTGCCCGCCGCATCCGTGCAAGCCAGATTGTCATGATCCCCGGCGGCTTCTCGGGCGGCGACGAGCCCGACGGCTCCGCCAAGTTCATCACGGCGTTCTTCCGCGCTCCCGAAGTCACCGAGGCAGTCCGCGACCTGCTCAAGGCCCGCGATGGCCTGATGCTGGGCATCTGCAACGGCTTCCAGGCCCTGATCAAGCTCGGCCTGGTGCCCTACGGTGACATCGTCGACGCCACGCCCGATGCGCCCACGCTGACGTTCAACACTATCGGTCGCCATCAGAGCCGTCTGGTTCGCACCCGCATCTCGTCCAACCTGTCCCCGTGGCTGTCGCAGTGCAGCCTGGACGACCCCTACACCGTCGCCATCAGCCACGGCGAGGGCCGCTTTGTCGCCAACGACGAGGTACTCGCCCAGCTTATCGCCAACGGCCAGGTCGCCACGCAGTACGTGGGCGAGGACGGCAAGCCCAGCATGGATCTTTCCGTCAACCCCAACGGCTCCGCACTCGCCATCGAGGGTATCACGAGCCCCGACGGCCGTGTCCTGGGCAAGATGGGCCATGCCGAGCGTCGCGGCGACAACCTGTACCGCAACGTGCCCGAGCATGTCCCCGGCGATAAGTTCATGCCGATCTTCGAGAGCGGCGTAGCCTACTTCGCCTAAACCTTTCCCATCGGGTACAATCCCCTCGGGTAACAACACCCGCCACCGGCACACCCGGTGGCGGGTTCTTTTTTGCTTCGCGCATACAGGAAGGACATCATGGAAAGCCGCAAGCCGTATCTCGCCACCCTGCCCGGACTTATCCTGGGCTGTCTTGTTTGCTGTGCGCTCTGGGGGTCGGCTTTCCCCTGCATCAAGATCGGCTACGCACTCTTTGGTATCCCAGCGCACGATAGCGCTTCGCAGCTGCTCTTTGCAGGTCTACGCTTTACGCTTGCCGGCGCCCTGGTTATCGTTGGGATGAGCGCGGCCCAACGCCGCCCCCTCATACCGCAAGCGCGCGACATCAAACCCATCTTTATCTTGTCGCTCTTTCAGACCATCGGTCAGTACTTCTTTTTCTATCTGGGCCTCTCGCGCGCCAGCGCCATGTCGAGCTCCATCATCGAGGCCAGCGCCAACTTCCTAGCCATCCTCTTTGCCGCCCTGGCGTTTCGCACCGAGAAGCTCAATACGGCCAAGGTGTTTGGCTGTGCACTGGGCTTTGCCGGCGTCGCGCTCGTCAACCTTTCGGGCGCGGATGGCACCTTTGGATTCAGGCTCGATGGCGAGGGCTTTATCCTAGCCTCCACCGTCGCGGGTGCCCTTTCGACCTGCCTGATTGGCATCTTCTCGCGCGAGCACGACGGCGTCTTGCTTGCCGGGTGGCAGTTCTTGGTCGGCGGCCTTGTCCTCACCGCCATCGGCTTTTTGATGGGTGGCGCGCTCTCCCCCACGGCGATTGCCCCCGCCATCGCGCTCATCATCTACATGGCGCTTATCTCCGCGGTCGCCTACTCGCTGTGGTCGCGCCTGCTTGCCGTCAACCCCGTCAGCCGCGTCTCGGTCTTTGGGTTTATGAACCCCGTCTTTGGTGTGCTGCTGAGCGCGCTGCTGCTCGGCGAAGGCGCGGGCACGAGCCCCGTTACCGTCATCGTTGCCCTGTTGTTGGTCTGCGGCGGCATCATCATCGTCAACAAACCCAAAAAAGCCTAGCGAACTGCCTCGTTCCAAGAAAAAGACGAGGCGTATCTTCGACAGCCGCTACTAATCCCGCCAACGCAATAGGGGCGCACGACCATCCATGCGGTCGTGTGCCCCTTTTCCTAGCGTATCTGAACGCCGGCTTTCTTTTTCTCGGCCTTGACGCGGTAGAGCTCCGCATCGGCAGCGCGAAGTAAGTCTTGCCAGGTATCAACACTATCGCCGACCCGCGCGTAACCGATGGACATCCGCAATGCATACGGCACCTCGGCATGCGCGAGCTCGTCGTTGATTGTCGCGCACAGATGCATGATATCCTGTTCCGCCACTGCCTTTTGGAGCACCACGAACTCATCGCCACCGTAGCGTGCGATAAAGCCACCAGACGCCGAGCAGACCTCTTTGAGCGCAGCGGATATAACCTGAAGAGCATGGTCGCCCTCCACATGTCCATAGCGATCGTTAATCTGCTTAAAGCCGTCGGCGTCCATCATGAGCAGATACACATCTTCGGCCTGATCCACATTTGAAAAGAGCGACAGCATATAGGTCTCAAAACGGTTGCGGTTGTTGAGTCCAGTCAACGGGTCGGTCGAGATGAGCTGCTCCTGGCAGATGATATAGAGCAGCAACATGCTAATCATTATGCCGACACAAAGGCCGGGCACCGAGCATACGACCTGAAAGGTACCGCCCACCAGGGCCGGAATGGCGAAAAATGCCAAGGTTCGATAGATAGCCTTCGTCTGTAGGCTCTCGACCCTGCGAGATTGCACAAACGCATGCAGGGACGCATGTATAACGTAACAGTAGCTGACAATGGGCTGGATCATATAAGCAAAGCCGCGACGATACACGCCCTGCGAATCGATATAGAACAGGGCGTGCGTCCAGTAACTGGTAAACGCCAGCACGACCACCAGAGCCGTAGGCAACGTTACAAGCACCACCCTATAGCGCGAGGTCACAAGGCGAGAGCCCTGCATCGTCTCGGAATAGATAAACCAAATGAGACACGCGATGGCAAAGAGCGAAAACGAAACCGCGTTGGAAATCCAGTTGGCAGCAATACCCAACGTGCCGTCCGCACCATCCGAAAGCGTCCAGATCATATCGAATAATATGTACGCGGCAGAGGTGTAGCCAAGCATGCTAAACAATAGTTGCAGGGTGCTCGAGAACAAGGAGCGACGACTTCGCGCGGCAAGCCCGATAAGAACAATCATGCATAGCAGGAATATCTCAATCTTGAGTGCCTTAACCACTAGACGCCATCCCTTCAATATCCGAATGGTCAGAATCGCCCAATTCGAATCAGGGCAATAAACACCCCTTTACTCCGCAGGGGTAAAGGGAATCATAGCAAAGCGCCCGAACATCACTGCAAAACAGTTTCTGTTCGGGCGCTCGGACGGCGCGAATTGCACGCCGGAATCAATTATCGGTAACGGCCGTTACTCGCCGTCGATGTCGGTCGCGACGGCCTCCTCGATGGCCTCGACACCGGCAGGCGACAGGTCCTCCTTGCCCTGGCAGAACTTCTTGTCGACCCAGCCGGTCAGAATCGGAGCCATGATTGCCGTGATGATAACGGCAGTGGCGATCTGGGCGTACGCGGTGGGCGCAAGCTCGGCGTAGCGCGGCGCGACCTCGGCGAGAGCAACCGGCGTGATCATAGCCGTGCCGGCGATGGTGGAACAAGCCACGGCAGCCTTGCCGTTACCACCGCACAGGCGCTCGAACGCAAAGGTGATGGGACCGACGACAAACAGCGTGACAAGGCCCAGCAAGATGCCGGAAATACCACCGGTGATAAAGCTCGACAGGCTCATGGACGCGCCAAGCTGAAATCCGATGACGGCAATCGCAGGGTTGGCACCGGGAACTAGCAGGTTCTTGATAAACGGGAACAGGTTGCCCAGAACCATGCCGATAACGAGCGGCAAAATGGAGCCGATGATAGTACCGACAGGGATGTTGGCAAGGCCAGAAACACCAAGGATGATCATCGTGACGGCGGGGCCGGCCGTAAAGAACAGGATACCGACGGCGCCCTGCTCGGACTCATCGCCGAACTCGCCCATGATGCCCGTATAGAGCGCCATGTTGCAAAACGTAATGCCGCCGATGATAGACACGGAGCTCAGACCCAGGAAGTTATCGTTAAAGAAATATGCCACGCCCAGGCCGAGAGCCGCTGCGACGACCAGCTTGGGAATCAGCACGACGATGCCGGTCTTGATGGCGCCCGGCGTGGACTTGAAGCTGATGCCGGCGCCCACAAACAGCAGGATCGCGGCGACGATGGTATTGGAGCCACCGCGGCAGGCAGCCGTAAAGAAGCCGCCGATCTCAAAAACCTGCGGGCAGAAGGTGTTGAGCAAAAGACCGACGATCATCGGATAGATCATGATGTCGCCCGGGATGCGCGGGACCTTGAATTTCTTTTGCTCGTTGGCGGTCGCTTCCTGTGCCATGAAACCCCCATTTCCGCTGACGGGGTACAAAAGCCCACGTCACGCTTTGCTACAGTAAAGTTTGACCATGGTACCAGAAGAAATAGACCAGCTCGGTGAAAAATTCGACAAGTTGGGATGGAACGAGATTCGGCGCCCGCGACGCCACCCCTATATAAGGCTCAAGACAATATAGAGTACGATGCCCGAGACGCAGCACCACAGCATCGATTTTGTCTTGACCGCCACGACCACGACGCCGGCGGCCGCAATCCAGGGAACCAAGGCAGGCCAGAGTCCCGCGTCGAACGCGCCGGGGCTCACCAAGTCGTTGGCGACCAGCGCGGCAAAGGCAGCGGGCGGGATATAGCCCAGGGCCTCGGTAATGCGGGGCGACAGGGTCCGCCCGCGCAAGGCGAACGCCGGCGCGATGCGAAAGAACGCGATAGCAGCCCACGACGACAGCCACAGAACCAAGAACTCGTTAACGGGCATCGCGGGCACCTCTTCCGTCAAATACAGCATCGCACGCCAGCGCAATGGCAATGCCGACCACGACGCTTGCCGGCACGGCAATATTCGTGAGGCCCAAGAACTTGCATACGGCGACGGACACCGCGCCCGAAACCGCCGCGACAACGTTGCCGCGTGACAGCCGCTGCGAAAAGAGCAGGCAGATAAAGAGTGAGGTGCAGACAAAGGCTGCAATGGCGGTGGGAACATCGACAACGGCGCCGACGATGGCGCCCGTCGTACACGAAACGCCCCATGTTGCGATAAGGATCACGTTGAGCACGAAGGACTCACGCGGGCCCCAATCCTCCCCTTCAACCAACTTGGCAAGCGAGATGCCGTATGCCTCCTCGGTAAGTGTCGCGGCAACAGCCAGCGTCTGACGCTTCGAGGCACCCCTCAGATGCGGTGCGATCGATGCCGAGTAAAGCGCAAAGCGCGAGGAGATTGCGGCGACGCTCGCGACGATCGATGCTGCAGGCACACCCGCCAGCCACAGGTTGCAGATCATAAACTGCCCGCTGCCCGTCACAAACGTGCTGCTCAGAGCAAAGACCATCCAGGGCTCCATTCCCGTCTGCCCCATGATCATTCCGCACGGCGCGCCTATTGCAACATAGGTAAGCATCACCGGCCAGACGGTTCTAACGATTTTGAGCACCATACGCTTCTCATCCTGACAAGGTCTCCGAGCCGCATGTAGCGATACGGCAGAATCATCATCCGACAGCAACCGAGTTCACCTACAATTGCCACCGGATCGAAAGACACAACTTTTTAGGAAGTCATTATGACAGCTATCGATCGAGACCGGGCGCGCGCGGCCTTCAAAAGCTACACCGATGCCTACGACGCCACCAACCCACGCATCGCGCTCAAAATCGAGCATACGTACCACGTGGCCGAGGCATGCGATGCCGTAGCGCGCGAGCAGGGCTGGTCGTCAGAAGACATTGACCTGGCATGGCTTTGCGGCCTGCTACACGATATGGGCCGCTTTGAGCAGCTGCGACGCTGGGACACCTTTAAGGACGCCGAGAGCATGAGCCATGCGGCGCTGGGCATCGAGGTCCTCTTTGGCGAGAATCCCGCCGATGCACCCGCCACGACAAACATCCGTGACTTTATCGAAACCGGTGCGCATGACGAGCTCATCCGAGCGAGCATCGCCTATCACAGCGACTTTCGCCTGCCGGCACAACTCGACGAGCGTACACGGTGCTTCTGCGATATCGTGCGCGATGGCGACAAGATCGACATTATGCGCACCATCGCCGACAGCACCGTCGATACCATCCTCAAGGTGGATGAGGACGCGTTTCTAGCCAGTCGCTTCTCGGTACCGACGCTTGCCGCCTTTGACGAGCATCGGTGCGTCGCGCGCGACGAGCGCAACGAGCCGGCGGACTACCTGGTGGGACTCATCTGCTTTATGTTTGAGCTCGTCTATCCAGCGAGCCGCACGCTGGCGCGCGAGCAGGGCGATATCTACCGCCTGCTCGACGCGCCCTTTGGCATTACGCGGCCCTTTACCGACCCCGCCACGCAGGCGACTTGGAGCCGCCTTAAGGACGAGATGCGCGACTGGCTGGCGCGCGCCTAGCGCTCAAGCTGGGCCAGCAGTTCCTCGACGACCTCGACGGCATCGCCGACAACCTTGTACTGGGCAGCACCAAAGATGGGGGCATCCGGGTCCTCGTTGATGGCAATAATGCACTCTGCCCCACCGATGCCGGCAAGATGCTGGATGGCGCCCGAAACACCGATACTCACGAGAAGCTTGGGCGAAACCGATACGCCGGTCTGGCCAATCTGATGGCGATACTCCAACCAGCCGGCCTCCACGACAGGTCGCGTGCAACCAAGCTCGGCTCCCAGAGCCTCGGCGAGCCTTCGCATCAGGGGCAGATTCTTCTTGGAGCCAATGCCGCGGCCCACCACGACCAAGCGCTCGGCATCGGCGATCGAGGCCTGCTGCCTCCACTCCTCGGCGGGAATCGAGATCTCGACACGAGCCTTAGCATCATCCGCAAGCGATATCTGGGTGATCGTGCCGGAGCGGTCGTAGTCAAAGTCGGGCGCCTTAAAGATGCCGGGACGAACCGTTGCCATCTGGGGACGATGATTGGGGCAGACGATGGTGGCCATCAGGTTGCCGCCAAACGCCGGACGCGTCTGTTGCAGCAGTCCCGTCTCCGTATCCATCGAAAGTACGGTGCAGTCAGCCGTAAGGCCCGTCTGCAAGCGCACGGCAACGCCGGGTGCCAGTTCGCGGCCAAAAGCGGTCGCACCGTATAGGATGGCCTCGGGTTTGCGTTCGGCTACCAAATCGCAGATCAAGCGGGCGTAGACCTCCGCATCGTTTTGGCGCAGGCGCTCGTCGCGACAGGCCAGGACTTCGTCGGCGCCCGCGCAAACCAGATGCTCCAGGTCGCCGAGAGAACCCTCGGGACCCATACCGATCAGTGCCACCAGACGGCAGTCGCGAGCATCGGCAAGCTCGCGGCCCTTGCCCATAAGCTCATAGGCAACGGGAGTCACCGTATCGCGCTCGTCGGTCTGCGCGAATACCCAAATGTCTCGATATGCATCAAGGTCCACCGCACCAGCGGCCTCGTCACGCTCGATCGAGATAGCGTTGACAGGGCAGGCGTCGACGCACCCACCGCATAGGATGCAGCCGTCGGTTACGCGGGCGCATCGGCTGGGTCGCTCGCCTTCCACTACGATGCCGCCCGAGGCACAGGCGCGAACGCAGCGACCGCAGCCGATACAGGCTTCGCTATCGATAATCAGTCCGCTCATCTATGCCATCCCCTCGATAATCTTGGCAAGCTTTGCCGCCTGCTCGGACGCCGTCCCCTCAACGGCCTCGCACGTTTGGTCACGGTCGGGCACAAACGAGCGCACGACCTGTGTCGGCGACCCGGCAAGACCGCAACGCGCGGGGTCGGCGTTCACGTCGGCGGCACTGACCACGCACACGTCCGCCTCCTCCGCCGCGCGAATACCGGCAATACTCGGCATACGCAACTGGCCAATCTCCTTGGCAGTCGTCATCGCGCACGGCATCTCAAGATACACCGTCTCCTCGCCGGCATCGCATCCGTGAACGAACGCCAGCGAGCCACAGGTCGTAAAGCCCGCGCTCTGCACGCAACTCACGTCGGTCACGCAGGGAATCTCAAAGGCTCCGGCAAGCTCGGGACCAATCTGGGCCGTATCGCCATCCACCGCCATCTTGCCGCAGATGAGCAGGTCGAAGTCCTCGTCGAGCGCCTCGATGCCGCACTTGAGGGCATAGGTGGTGGCTAGGGTATCGGCACCTGCAAAGGCACGATCGGTCAGCAGCAGCGCGTCGTCGGCACCTCGAGCGATGCAGTCGCGCAGCAGCGACTCGGTCGCGGGGATGCCCATCGACACCACCGTTACGCGCACATCCATGCCAAAGCCGATAAAGTCGTCCTTCAGCGCCAGCGCGCATTCCAAAGCGCTCGCGTCAAAGGGATTAATGACCGCCTGTTTGCCATCGCGCACGATGGTATTGGTCTTGGGGTCCATCTTGACCTCGGTGCTTCCCGGCACGGCCTTGACGCACACCACCATATGGAAATCGCTCATCTTCACGCGCCCCCTTTCTGGACGAGCTCATCCAAGAGCTTCTCCGAAAACAGGTTACCGCGGCCCAGCTGCCCGGCAGGATCGAGCTGGAGCTTAAGCCGTGCCGACTCGACCATGGCCTCGTGACCGTACATCGTCTCCAAGAAGCCCGCCTTGATCTTGCCGACACCGTGTTCGGCGGAGACGGCGCCGCCCATGACCGTGACCTCGGAAGCCCACTGGGCAAAGAGTTCTCCGCCGCGGCGATAATCCTGTGCATCGCGCGGCAGAATGTTCACATGCAGATGGTTGTTACCGATATGCCCCCAGGCGGCAGATTCAAGCCCACTTTCCGCCAGCGTGCGGCGATAGAGGGCGATAACATCGGCCAAGTGCGCGTTGGGCACCGACATGTCCGAACCCAGTTTGGTGATGGTGGGATCCATGCGGCGGCGCTCGTCGATGAGCATGTTGACGCTCTCGGGCACCGCATGGCGGAAGAATCGCTGACACTCGCGATCGACCTCGGTGCGCGCGACCCATGTCGCATCGTCACTGCCGCCCGCAAGCTCCAGTACCCACCCCAAGTGATACAGCTCCTCAGTCGCCTGGGCTTCGTCGTCGCAGTCGAGCTCCACGTAGACACAGACCTTGGCGTCTTTGTCGAGCGCAGGCAGCGAGGCAAACGCCGTCGACTGCTCGCGCTGGCGACGTAGAATATCCAGGGCGCCAGCATCGAAGTACTCGATGGCAGCCGCATGGGACAGGACGGGACGCACAGAATCGGTGAAGGACACGGCCTTGTCTTCGCTGTCGAAGAAGCAGCTCACGCCCCAAACGACCGCGGGTGCCACCTGCAGGGCAATCTCGAGTTCGGTGATGACGCCGATTGTGCCACACGCACCGATAAACAGATCGATGGCATCCATATCGTCAGCAACGAAATAGCCCGAAGCATTTTTTGTCTTGGGCATGGTATAGCCGGGAAGATCGAGCTCGAGTGTACGGCCCGCTGCCGTCACGAGCGACAGGTGGCGGCCCTGGGCAAAAGCCTCGCCGCGCTGAAGCTCAAGCAAATCGCCATCAGCCAGCGCGACGTGGAGTCCCGTGATATGTGGGCGCATGGGACCGTAGGCGTAGCTGCGGGCACCGGAGGCGTTACATGCCGCCATGCCGCCCAGACAGGCAGACGTCTCGGTGGGATCGGTGGGAAAGAACTGCTCGGGGACCTCTTGGAACTCCTCGTAGGCTTCAAGCGATGCCTGGTCCCAACCAGCGGTCGGCAGCACCTTCTTGCTCAGCTGCTTGCGCAGCTCCGAGAGCACAACGCCCGGCTCCACGCGCAGCAGAAATTGGCCTTGTTCATCGCGGCGAAGGCCCAAATAGCGATTCATACGGGAAGTATTGAGGATATGCCCGCCGTGGGGCACGGCGCCGGCGGCAAGGCCGGTTCGGGCGCCCTGAACCGTTACCGGAACACGCTCGGCATGGAGCTTTCCCAAAATGGCACGGACCTCGTTTTCCGTTGTCGGAAACGAGATGCTCGAGGCCTCGCCCGATGCGCGAGATTCATCGCGGCCATACTCTTCGAACTCGTCGGTGAAGGGTTTGATGGTTGCAGACACGCGAACTCCCCCTTTAGCTAACTACAGTGTTTGCAGGGAGATGTTACCGCATCGTTTCGTCGACGTGTTCGAGACCGTCTCCATAATTGGCGTTTTTTACGTTCGTGCAATTCGGCGAGCGGCTTGATTTCCTCGGCAGACGATGCTTTTGACACATATGGCCCCGCCGTCGCCGACCGCGCGATTGTCGCTCGAAAAAAGTTGGAGTATTTTTTGCCGCCTTTTACCTGCGGAGACGCCAATCCGTCAAGCATTTGGTCAGAAATTGGTCAAGTAGCGGCTGATACGGTCGGCGTCGACAGCCAAAACCGATAGAAGTTTTGGCCCAGAAGCAGGGAGGTTCCCATGGCATATTACTGGCCCCAGTACGGCATCGCCATCGAAGTCGACGACGATCCCCATCTCCTGCCTTTCGACGAAGAGGCATTCCCCGATACGACGGTCTACCACGTTACCACCGATGTGATCTGCGACCCCGAGTCGTTCTCGGCGCTCGCCCACCACATCGCGCATATCCACGACATCGAGCTCCCTCCCGACTTCGACGAGCTCGTCTACTCGCGCCGTCTGATGCTTCACATGCTCTTTGGAGCGGACCCGTCCACCTTTGCGCGCGTCTATACCGCCAAGGATGCCGCATGAGCGCGAAGAAGCCACCCCACTTTGCAGGCCTGGGTCGTCGCAAGAAGCTCATCGTTGCCTGCTTGGCCATCGTCTGTGCCCTTGTCGCCGTAGGACTATACGTTTGGCAGTCGCAGCCCGTACCCGAGGCGGGCGCTTCGGTTACGACGGCCGAGGGCAAAACGCGCCAGGAAATCCAAGATGAGCTCGACGCCATCGTCCGCGACAACATGATGACGATTTCGGTCGCGCCGGTCGCTCAGCTGCAGGAGGACGGCAAGCTGCGCGTCAACGTGCAAAACGTCCAAGACAATAAATTTCCCCAGCGATTCCGCGTCATCCAAAACGACGAGACCATGTACGAATCCGGTGTGGTCGAGACCGGCAAGACAATCGAGACGTGCCCCGCCGGCGACATCAAAGAAGGCGAGGCGTACATCGAGATCCAGGCACTCGATGCAAAGACCCTCGACAGCCACGGCAATCCGACACGTGTCAAGGTACGGGTTGAGCAAACCGAGAACTAGCCTTCCGGCCGACACGGCACCGCATGCAATTCACCAGCATTCGTCCAATCATCGCGGGGACGGCCCGCGGCGAATAGAAAGGAACGACCATGGACATCACCAGGAACATGAACGGAGTCAGAGCGCTCGTCGTGGGCACAGGGCTCGCGCTCGCGCTCGCAATGGGCGCCGCCCCGACGCCAGCTATGGCAGCCGGGCGCGTTGGAACCACGAAGGTAATGGTCAGGACCGAGATCGACAACGTTGAGTTCAAAGTTCCGACGGTTATTCCCTTCGTCGCCAAGGCCGACGGCACGCTTCAGGGCCCCTCAGAAGACGCGACCACCATCGACAATCATTCGGCCTACGGCATCCATGTCACCAATATGAAGATCGACGCCATGAACACCTGGACCATTGCCGCCGACGCCAAGGCCGGAACCGCGCAGAACTCCATCGACTTTAAGGTCGGCCCCGACGGCGCGCTCCAGAACGCCAGCGCCGCCGCGCAAGGGACGGGCCTCGATCTTTCCAAGAATGCAGCCTTCGACATGGGCTACCAGGGCATTGCCGGCGGCACGGACAAAATCAAGCTCAAGACAAGCGGAAACGTCGCCCGCGTCACGCGCGACATCTTCCGCGTAACCGGCGAAGGCGATCAGGTTGCGACGATCACCTGGACGGTCGAGCCCGGTGCGCACACGGCATAAGGCCGTCGCCCTGGCCGCCGCCGTCAGCATCCTAGCGTTTGGGCCAGCCATGGCCTTTGCCCAGCAAGAACAGGCGCAGGCCGCCACGCAAGTGACGGTCGACCTCTCGGAGCTCGACCGCGGCGACCGCGAGGAACCGTTGGCGCAGACAGGCGACAGACGATGGCTCTTGACAGCAGGCGCCGCAGCAGCAGGCGCGGGAACCGCCGGCCTCGGTCTGCACATCAAACGCAGCCAGAAACAAAACACGGACAGGCCGCACTAAATTAGCTAAGGAGACCCCATGGCATCGAAGAACCTTTTGCCCGTCGTCGCACTCTGCGGCGCGCTCGCAACCGGAACGCCTGTCGCCGCTTGGGCGACTCCCGTCATGGCAGACTCCTTACCAGTAGCCCTAAGTTCCGCACCAAATCCGTCGAGCGCCATTGCGTGCGAGCGTTTTTCGATCGCACAGGCCGTGATCTCAACCTCGGGATGCCTTCGTCGTAATACGGACGGCTCGATAGTCGTGGATATCAAGCGTTCGAACAAGGCAAACGGCTCCCAGGCGGGGTGCGCCGTCTGCACGTGGCGCTCGGTTGTGCTCGATGCAGATGGCGATCCATGCAATTTAGAGCTGCGCATCGACATCGCTTCGGTCGATGACTCGGCGAACGGAGCGAAGGTCGCCTTCGACGGTGCGTTTTTCGAGAAAGGAGGCGGTATATGTCTGGGCTGCGCCGCCGCGAATGCAGACGATGCGCAGCCCACCCTCTCATTCACGGCATCGTTGCGGCTGACCAAAGCCGGTACCGATGTTATCGCGGCGGGAGAAGCGTCCCTGCTGTTCTACGCCGTCAGCACCAAAGACACAGACGCTCATTTCGAGAAGCCAGCCGGATCACTCAGCCTTACACGAGGGATAGAGGCAGGCCCTATTGAAATCGATGCCCACGCGCAAAGCAGGCAACGCATTCTTGCCGACCCGGCGCTTCTCGAAATGGAGTGGAACGGATCCGGAGCCATCGGAATTCTCCCCTCCGCGTTTGACGCCAAGACGCTCCCCCCAAACGACGAACCCATCAACGCAACCATACAAGAAGAGAGCGCGGACAAAGAAGCAGGTGCGGGCGACACGCCGTCGCCGACAAACAGCGTCCCAGCTTCTTTCGAAGCGCCGAATGAGCCCGCTGCCGATCCAAACGATCCCGAGCTCGCGGACAGTCTGGGGCTTGCTGATCCTCAAGAGATCGATGAAGGTAACTGCTGCGTGCTTGCCACGCTCGACCACACAGAGGTCATCGACGCTGCGAACATCGAAGTTGCCGCCGCCAATCAGCCCGTCCGCAAGTCGGCTATCATCGCATTTCCTGAATCCATCGAAGTCGTCTTTTTGCCATCGGGCGAGGTCGTGGCCCCAACACTGCTCACCTTGTTGGGCGCCAAGAATACTCGAAACGAAATTAAAAAGATCACGGTTGTCGACCCTGCAACCACCGCCAAGCTGCGTCTATACGCCGTTCCCCCAGACGGAGGCAAGACCTTGGAATTCGATGGCGACACACTCCTGGCCTGGCGACGTCTGGACATTATGCAAGACGTCTCGTATCAGATCGAACTCGAAGGGTTTGATCGTGCCCGCGATGCCAATATCATCGCCGCGGCTATTGAATCCCCGCAGCGGCTTATGACACTGCGCTTTGAATACTATCCCTATGTCCCGACAACCACCTGAGGCTTAAATGCTGCGCATCATTCCTAATACCCCTTATATAACGTATTAGATGAGTCGCGATGTACCTCGCATTTCGTTCTGCTACGATTGCCACGTTGGCATCAATACAGGAGGGCTCATGCCGGGCTTGGGAACAATCATCAACGTTGTGCTTTTAGTTGCGGGCGGTCTTTTAGGATTAGCGGGCGGCCGCTTCATTACACCGCGTATCCAAGACACGCTCATGAAAGCATCGGGGCTGTGCGTCCTGTTTATCGGCCTGGGCGGCACCATGCAAAAGATGCTCATCATCGATGGAAAGGCGCTAGCGACCACCGGTACCACCATGCTCATCGTCTCATTTGCGCTCGGTTCGCTCATCGGCGAGGCCGTCAACTTGGAAGCCGCCATCGAGAACCTTGGCGAATGGCTCAAGCGCAAAACCGGCAGCGAGGGCGATAACGAGTTCACCAACGCTTTTGTCTCGACTTCACTCACCGTGTGTATCGGCGCCATGGCCATTGTGGGATCGATCCAGGACGGTCTGCTCGGTGACTGGTCAACGCTTGCCCTGAAAGGCGCATTGGACTGCATCATCGTCTGCACCATGACGGCGTCGCTTGGCCGCGGCTGCATTTTCTCCGCCCTGCCCGTCGCCGTATTCCAGGGGACGATCACGTTGTTTGCCGGCGCGCTCTCCCCCATCATGACTACGGCAGCCCTCAACAGCCTTTCGCTCGTAGGCTCCATGCTCATCTTCTGCGTCGGCGTCAACCTCATCCGTCCTCAGACCTTCCGCACGGCCAATATGCTCCCCTCCGTCGTCATCGCCGTCATCTACGCCCTCCTGTTCTAAATCTATCAACGCAGCGGTATCTCGAACACCTGTTTGATGCTGTGCTATGATATGAGGTCACCGTAGCTGCGTTCGAGAGGAGGAGCGGTGGCCGACCAGGACATCAAGATGCTCATCGAGCGCATTATGGCCGAGGCCCGGACCCATCAGTCCGCCCGCTTCTCAAACGAAGTCTACGCAGACGAGCCGATTCTCAAAACCGGCCGACAGATGCAAAATTTCCTCCCCGACCAGTACCGCAAGATGCGTGAGATATCGCGTTGGCAAGAAGACCCCAAGGGCGGTGCGGGCCGCTGGCTTTCGGAAGCCGAGCTTTTTTACCGCCAGGGCCTGCTGATGGCCGACTTTGAGGACGACTGTCCCTACAACGGCACCTTTAAGTCGTACTTTCCCACCTACAACGCTATGAGCGACCGACAGCTGCGCGGCTACTTTACTTGGCGTGCCCAAGTGCGTCGCGGAACCGTCGAGGAAACGTCTACGTCTTTTGCCTTTCTGTATCTCTATGAGCTGATTTGCGGCATTGGCATAGATGATCCGCTCGAAGGTTTTAACAAGATCAAGGCCTTTTGGGATGTCTATCGCGCCTTCGAGCCCGGCATCGACCGGTTTGCGCGCGTGTGGCTGCAGGATTACGCCGTTTTCCACGGACTCGACCCCAAGCTACTTCGCGACTCTAAAACCGTCATGTTCGATAACGCCCTTATCGAGCTACGCCGCGCAGCGCGAGACCTTGTACCAGCACCGGCACCGTCCGGCCAGACCCCCAAACGTCGCAAAACCTCCGAGCCCACGCTCCCCCTTCCGCCCGATGAGGTGCGCGAGGAGCGACTCATGGCCGCCATCAACGCCCTCTCCACGTACAACCTAAGTAACTCGCGGCTCGACCGCAGCCACCACCGCGATCTGCGCCACGTGGCGTGCGCCGTGTATGTCCGTATGGCGCGCTACTATGACACGCACCGAAAGACCGACATCGTGGCGAGCTTATTTGGGGAGGAGACGGCCATGCCCTACACCATGTTTGCCTCGGCCGTATTCTTTGCGCCCGAGCGCCACGAGGACTGCGAATACCGCTTGAATCCCATCCATATCTACCGTTGCCAAAACGGCTTTTGGGAATGCATGCGTATCCACGGTAGTAGGCAAAAGAGCAGCAAGCTCGGTGAAATGATGCGCGCCTGCGACCAACGCCTGCGCCTGGCGCTGGACCCCGCCCACCCCCTGAAGGAGGAGAAGGTCCCCAAATATCTGGCCAAGATTATCGATGACGAGATTGTGGCATGGCTTTCGTGGGACGCCGCACGCCAGCCCGTCAAGATCGATATCGATCTGAGTCAGCTGGGGCACATTCGGAGCGCCGCTGCGCAAACGCGCGAAGCGCTTTTGATCGACGAGGAACGCGAGGACGACGCATCCGCAGAAGCCGAGGCAGCGGACTCAGGGCAACCGGAAGCCGAGCCCGTAACCGACGCGATTGTCGAACCGGTCGTGGCATCCATTCGGCAGGACTTGACCGACGAGCCGACCATATCCACCGAACAGTTTGGTGTCGTGGCGCCGCTTCTTGCGCCGACGCCCCCGCTCGCAGCGGCTGCGCCCACTGACGCCGCGAGCGAACTCGCACCCGCCGCAACCGCGTATCTGCGCGCACTGCTCGAGCAGAACGCAGCGCAAGCGACATCGGCAGTGGCGCACTCGGGCCAGAGCGAGGACATGCTCGTCGATAGCATCAACGAGGCGCTCTTTGACCTGGTGGGTGACACCGTAATTGAATTTGGCGCGGCAGGACCGCAAATTATCGAGGACTACGAAGCAGACGTGAGAGGATACCTAGACTATGAGTGATACCGCATCCGCAGCACCCCGCGTGCCCAAGCGCGTCGCCGCCGTCATTCTCAACTCGCTCAAGGGCGGCGTGGTCCCGCGCATCGGCCTTCCCTACATCACCGTAGGGCGCGAGGTCGAAATCCGCGCCCTGCTCACCGACCTGAGTCTCATCGCCGACGGCGGCGCGAGCTTCCGCTTTCTGGTCGGTCGCTACGGAGCCGGCAAGAGCTTTTTGCTCCAGACCATCCGCACGCACGCCATGGGCGAGGGATTCGTCGTCGCCGATGCCGACCTGTCACCCGAGCGCCGCCTACAGGGCGGCCAGGGGCAGGGCCTTGCCACCTACCGCGAGCTCATCCGCAACATATCGACTAAAACGCGCCCCGAGGGCGGTGCGCTCAACCTAATCCTCGATCGCTGGGTCGCCTCGTGTGCCGATGCCGATGAGTCTGCCGTCAATGCCCAACTGGCCCCGCTCGAGGAAATGGTCCACGGCTTCGACTTCGCCCGTATGCTCCGCCGCTACCGCGCGGCCGTATCCGAGGGCGACGAAGAAGCTATGAGCCGCGTGACCAAATGGATTCGCGGCGAGTACCGCACCAAGAGTGAGGCACGCGCCGAGCTGGGCTCCTCGACCATCATCAGCGATGACGACTGGTACGACTACGTTAAGCTCATTGCGCGCTTTTTGGTCTGCGGCGGCTACAAGGGCATGCTGGTGCTCATCGACGAGCTCGTGAATCTGTATAAGATTCCCAACGCCATCACGCGCCAATACAACTACGAGAAGATCCTAACCATGTACAACGACACGCTCCAGGGCAAGGCGCAGTACCTGGGCATGATCATGGGCGGCACGCCAACCTCCATCGAAGACCGGCGCCGCGGTGTGTTCTCCTACGAGGCCCTGCGCAGCCGACTCGCTCAGGGCCGCTTTGCGCGCGAGGACCTTAAGGACATGCTCGCGCCCATCATCCGTCTGCAGCCACTCACCTACGAGGAGCTGCTGGTGCTCATCGAAAAACTCATGCAGATCCATGCCGGCTACTTTGGCTGGACGCCCACGCTTACCGAGAACGACTTGGTGGACTTCCTCAAGATTGAGTTTGGCCGCGTGGGAGCCGACACGCATCTGACGCCGCGTGAGGTCATTCGTGACTTTATCGAGCTGCTCGACATCCTATGCCAAAACCCCGACGCCAACGTGGCCGAGCTACTGCAAAGCGTCGGCGGCGACGCGCTGGCGCCGGCAACAGCAACAGGCGACACCGGCACCGCAAGCGGCGACCGCAATTTCGCCGAATTCACCATCTAACCTGCCAAAAAGGGACAGGTTTATTTTGGCAGGCTTTATCTGGGCAAACGTCGAGGCAGTGATGCGGCAAGCCACTGCTCACCGCGTTAAGAGGTTCGTATTTGAGAGGAGGCCCCGTGAACGCCTTTGACCGCTACGCCCCGTTTATCCAAGACTTCATCTACTCCCACGATTGGGAGAGCCTGCGCTCCATCCAGGTTGCGGCAGCTGATGCCATCTTTAACACGCAAGACAATGTACTCCTGACGGCATCCACGGCTTCCGGCAAAACCGAGGCAGCCTTCTTTCCCATCCTGACCGAGTTTTGGGAGAGGCCGCCCGCGAGCGTGGGCGCCCTCTACATCGGCCCCCTCAAAGCGCTCATCAATGACCAATTCGTCCGCCTCAACGACCTGTGCGAAGAAGCCAATATCCCTGTCTGGCACTGGCATGGCGATGTCTCGCAGTCGCACAAGGCTAAGCTCATCAAAAAACCGAACGGCATCTTGCAGATTACGCCCGAGTCACTCGAAGCGCTCTTAATCCATAAGCACATGGCGATCCCGCGCATGTTTTGCGACCTGCGCTATGTGGTCATCGACGAGGTCCATTCGCTCATGCGCGGCGACCGTGGCGGGCAGACGCTCTGCCTTATCGAGCGACTCTCGCGCATGGCAGGCGTGCAGCCCCGCCGCATCGGCCTTTCGGCCACCATCGGCGACCCCAAGCGCACGGGTGCCTTTCTCTCACAGGGAACGGGACGCGACTGCGTTATCCCCCGTTTTGAGGAACCGCGTCGCGTGTGGCGTATCTCCATGGAGCACTTCTACAACTCGGGTCCCCAGGCACAGCAACGGGGATTCATGGGCACAGGTCCTCAAGAGGCCGAAGTGCTTGCATGCGAGCGCATTGAGGCAGCGGCACCCGCGGCACTGCCCGCCGGCGCCCAAGACATGCGTCACAGCGGACAGCTCACACAAGAGGAGCGCCGTCAACGTCGTGAGCGGGCACGGGGCAAGGCCGCTCCCAAAGACCGTCGCACTTCCTCGGCCCCCGAGGGCGAAGTCGACATCCCACGAGCGACCGAGCAGGCGCTTCTCAACCCCACCGACACGGCGCCCGACAACGCCGACCCCGGTATGGGCTATATCTTTGAGCATACGCGCGGCCGCAAGTGCCTGGTCTTTGCCAACTCGCGCGAGGAGGCAGAGGCCGTGTGCTCCATGCTGCGCAGCTACTGCGAAAGTCGACACGAGCCCGACCGCTTTCTCATCCATCACGGCAATCTTTCGGCATCGCTGCGCGAGACGGCAGAGGAGCTCATGCGCGACGAGGAGCAGGCGCAGACAACCGTCACCACCTCAACGCTGGAGCTCGGTATCGATATCGGCCGCCTGGAGCGCGCCTTCCAGATTGACGCGCCGTTTACCGTCAGCTCCTTTTTGCAGCGCATGGGGCGCACAGGCCGTCGCGACCTTCCTCCCGAGATGTGGTTTGTCATGCGCGAGGAAGAACCCGAGCCGCGCACGATGATGCCCGAAACCATTCCCTGGAAGCTCCTGCAGGGCATCGCGCTCGTACAACTCTATCGCGAGGAAAAGTGGGTCGAGCCGCCCGAGCTCGATCGACTCCCCTACAGCCTGCTCTATCACCAGACTATGTCGACCCTCGCCAGCACCGGAGAGCTCACGCCGGCCGAACTTGCCCAGCGCGTGCTCACGCTCAGCTATTTCCATCGCGTCTCGGCCGATGACTATCGCGTGTTGCTGCGCCACCTCATCAAGATCGACCATATCCAGGTCACCGAAGGCGGCGGGCTCATCGTGGGCCTCGCGGGCGAGCGCATCATTAACAACTTTAAGTTCTACGCCGTGTTCCAGGAAAACGAGGAGTTCACCGTTCGCAGTGAGTCGGCCGAGTTGGGCACAATCGTCAATCCCCCACCGCCCGGTGAGCGCATCGCCATCGCCGGACACTGCTGGATTGTCGAGGAAGTAGACTGGAAGCGACACACCGTCTTTGCCGCGCAAGTCAAAGGTCGTGTGCCGGCATACTTTGGCGACTGCCCCGGTGACATCAATACACACGTACTCGAACGCATGTGCCAAGCGCTCAACGAGCACGCAGCATATCCGTACCTCATGGGTAACGCACGGGCCCGCTTGGCGCAGGCTCGCCATACGGCCGAGATTTCGGGCGCGGGGACCAAGCCACTCATTAACCTGGGCGGCGACACCTGGGTGCTCTTCCCCTGGTTGGGCAGCTACGCCTTTTTGGCACTCGAGCGCATGCTCAAGATTAAATGTGCCGCGGAGCTGGGCCTTCGCGGACTCGACCCGTCACGCCCGTACTTTATGCAGTTTAAAATGAAGGCCGACGAGGAGACGTTCTTTGAGGTGCTCGCCGCCGAGGCCGAGAAAGACTTCGATCCCATCGAGCTCGTCTATCCCGGCGAGGTGCCTTATTTTGACCGCTACGACGAGTTTGTTCCCGAAGAGCTCGTGCGCAAAGGCTTCGCCGAAGGCGTGCTCGACATCGAGGGTATGAAGCAGCGCGTCCTCAGCTGGCGCGACCACGCCTAAGACCAGTCTTTTTTGGGACGGGGAGACTTACTTGTCGTGAAGGACGGTGCCGAGGAAGTCAGCGTCGAAGGGCACGGCCTCGGCAAAGGCGTAGTCGCCGTCGCTGGCGATGAGCAGGTAGTTCTCCTCGCCGCCGAACTCCGCATCACCGCATGGGACCACCCAGGCGTGGGCGAATACCTCGAGTGCCGTGGCAGCGCAGTCGCGCAGGAACGTCACGTCGCCCCCCTCGTTTGCGCTCACGATATTGGCAACGTAGATACCCCCGGGGTTCAGGCTGCCTCGCACCAAACGCAACGCCTCAACCGTCGCCAGCTCGCGCACGGGCTCGGCACCGCCAAAGCAATCGCTCACGACCACGTCGTAGCGACGATGGCCCACGCTCGTCACACCCAGGTACGAACGCGCCTCAGCGGTAATCACCCGCAAGCGGTCGCCCACCGCGCGCTCCAGCTCGTCCAGGTAGAACCAGCGGCGCGCCAGGCGCGTAATCTCTCCGTCATACTCGATAACGTCCATGCGCAAGCCCTCGTGCGACATCAGCGCGAACTTGGGATAGGCAAACCCACCCCCGCCCAGCATGAGCATACGGTCGATACCATGCCCGTAAGCATCACGCATTGCGCCCTCAGTCTCAAACACATCGTCAAATGCACGATAGTACGCAAAGACCGGCTCTGCCCAACGCTCGCCAACGTAACTCGCACTTTGGTAGACCCCACCTTGCACCAAGACGCGAATCTCATCGTCGCTCTCATTGTGCACGCGTTTCACACGCGCCAACCCATTGCGGGTTCGCGCAACCTGCAGACAGGCAGCACGAACAGCGACAGCAGCCGCACCAAGCGCCGCGGCTCCCAGAGCAACGCCGGCAACGACGCCGGCAGAAACACTCGGCTTGTTCATCTAGAGCTCCTTTTGCAGATAAAGGCCATGGTCATAAAATCCAAGATGGCGATAGTACTCGCGCGTACCAATCGCGCTGATCACGTTGATGCACGTATAGCCCGCGTCCCGGGCAATCTCGCACGCACGCTCTACGAGCAGACGCCCCAACCCATGGTGCTGGGCCGCCTGGCCTTGATACCCCACGCGCGCCGCCATGCCATACACGTGCACCTCGCGAATCATCGCCTCGTCCAGCGTCGTCGGCAACTCGTCCGCATGCGCGGCAACAAACGAACGGTCGGGCAGCGACAGGCGCAAAAAGCCCGCGATCTTGCCCTGCGGCGTCACCCACTGCAAAAAGCGCTCGTAAGTCACCGGCGTCTCGTACGCAACTTCCTCGTCAAGGGTCAACTCGTCCAGGTCGGCACCAGCCGTGCTGATCTCGCGATAGCGAATCTCGCGCACCGTCGCGCCTTCCCCACGAGCCGCCAGGCGGTTCTCGACGAGCTGACGCAGGTTGGGTTTCTTGTTGCCCACCATGATGTCGTCGGAGCTAAAGTCGCGGATCATGCGGCTGATGCGGCAGAACGCCGGCGTCACCACGATATCGTCGGCCAGCACATCGAGCAGCTCTTCCTCGGTATAGGGACGCCACTCGCCGCGCTCATAGCAGCCCACCAGACGCGAACCCTCAATGAGCGCACACGGGTAGACCTTGACCTCGTCGGGCATAAAGGCCCCCTCGGTCATAAAGCGCTCGTAGTCGCGCTTGTCCCCCTCGGGTGTGGCGCCCAGTAAGTTGAGCATAAAATGCGCATGGATCTTAAAGCCAAACAGGCGCGCAAGCGAAAACGCCCGCTCGATTTGCTCCACCGAAATGCGACGCTCGTTGATATCGAGCAGGTGCTGGTCGAGGCTCTGGATGCCCATCTGGATCTTGGTGCAGCCCAGGCGGCGGATAAGCGTAAGCGCCTGCGGCGTTACAGCATCG
>CABUMZ010000007.1 GCA_902492825.1 uncultured Collinsella sp. | reverse complement strand
GCCCGCCTTGGCGTCGCTCGCGCCATACACGCAGCGCCCCACGCGCGCGTTGACCATAAGGCCCGCGCACATGCAGCAGGGTTCCAACGTCACATAAACCGTACAGTCGAAAAGGCGCCAGCGGCCGAGCGCCTGAGCGGCAGCGCACAGGGCCGCGAACTCTGCATGAGCCGAAGGATCCTGGTCGAGCTCGCGACGATTATGCGCCCGCGCGACGATCTCGCCCGCGCGCACCACTACGGCTCCGATGGACACCTCGCCCACCGCCGCGGCGGCGCGCGCCTCGGCCAGTGCCTCGCGCATGAACTTCTCGTCGATTTCGGTGATCGTCATCGTTCGCCTTCCCTGTTGCAAATTCAAAACGATGCTATCATTACGACTCACGGAGAGATGGCAGAGCGGTTGAATGCGGCGGTCTTGAAAACCGTTGAGCGCGAGAGCGTTCCGGGGGTTCGAATCCCCCTCTCTCCGCCACTTCTAGTGATGCACCGGCGTCATGGTTCGCTCGAACAGCGCATCGACAACGTCGGCTATCTCAGGTCGACGCTCAAGATCGTGGCCCGATTCCCACCATATCGTGAAAAGTCGAATAATACCGCCGGCGACAAACTCAGACGTCGTCTCGAGCGACACGGGGGCCAGGGCATCCTCGGCAAGCACGTTCATCACACGCTCGCGGATGGAGCGGGCAATGCGGTCGCAAATAACGTTGGTCAACATGCCCGACATGCTGCTTGCCAAAATGTTATCCATGAGCCGCTCGTGCGTCAGAATCAAATCCATGGCATCGTCCAAAATCGCGTGTCGAAGCGCGCGCACGTCCTCGGCAGACACCGCACCGGCCTCATCGGGCTGTTTTTGCGGCAAGCCCGACATGAGCTCATCGATATAAAAGGCGAAGTAATCGTTTTTATCGCGAAAGTGCTTATAGAATGTCGTGCGGCGAATCATGGCGCGGTCGCACAGCATGGCAACCGTCAGGTCCTCAAACCGATACTCTTCCAAAAGCTCGGTAAAGGCATCGAACAGGGCGCGGTAGGTTTTCTTGATGCGAAGGTCCACTGGTATCGCCATCCTCAGGGCAAAGACAACACTCGTCAATCTGTCGCATATCTTACACCTGTACCTCGCGCGCTTTGCCCCGGTGCCGACCCCGCCGAAAACACAACGCTTACCGGAAAGTTCGGCACGGCAAAACGTTGCGGGTATACTAGTAGCGTTATACCAACGGCAGCTGGCGCATGCCGCCGCGGCCATTCGAAACGGAGACATCATGATTACCGTCATCATCGGCATCGTTGTTGTCATTGTGATTGTCTGCGCCATCGCCGGCATCTACAACAACATGGTCACCAAGCGTAACCGCATCGATAACGCCTGGCAGAACATCGATACGCAGCTGCAGCGCCGCAACGACCTGATCCCCAACCTGGTCGAGACCGTCAAAGGCTACGCCAAGCACGAGCAGGAGACGCTCTCCGCCGTGATCAGCGCGCGTAACACCGCCGTCAAGGCCACCACGCCCGAGGCCAAGATGGAAGCCGACAACGTGCTGACCGGCGCACTGCGCCAGCTCTTCGCTGTGGCCGAGGCCTATCCCGATCTTAAGGCAAACACCAACTTTACGCAGCTGCAGGCATCGCTCGAGGACACCGAGAACAAGATTAGCTATGCACGCCAGAGCTACAACGACTGCGTGCTCAGCTACAACAACGCCATTCAGACGTTCCCGGCTGTCATCTTTGCTGGCATCTTCCAGTTTAAGGAGCGCCAGGGCTTCGAGGCCGCTGAAGCAGCCCGTCAGGCCCCGACCGTCAAGTTCTAGTAGTTTGGCAGCGCATCCTTAATCGGCCAAATGCATAAACCGCCCCGTCGAATGCATACTTCGACGGGGCGGTTTCCTTTTTCGCGAAGGTCCCCCTCTAAGCGCCGTGCATTTTTAGGAGTATTCAACATAACCAAGAGCTTCGGGCGCCACGATAAATGCCAAAGACCGCGAATATCCCTGCAAATCAACCGCTGTCAGCCCATAACCCCGCCCATCATCCGTAGAAAACATCGAGAAATCCCGATTTTTTGCCCGAGGTCGGTATGCAGGGGCCTTCGATTGCAGAATACTCGCAAAAATGCACGTCGCCACCGCCCCCACATGGCACGAAGCAAAGCAAAAGCGCGGCCTAAAAGGCCGCGCACCATCTTTATTCAGATTAATCATTGCCCGTTGTGACATCGCCGAACCCGCAGGGCAGAGAACAAGTTCCCTCCCGGCGCACTCCGCAGGATGCAAGAAGCCCTCGCCGCACGAAGTGCGCAGCGAGGGCTTCTTGCATGTCCGAGGACGCGCCGGGAGGGAACTTGCTCTCCGCCCGGGCAGGTAAGACAGCTTACGCGACGGTGTAAACCCAGTTGTGCTTATCCTCAACAGCACCAGACTGGATACCAGTCAGGGTCTCGCGGAGCTTCTTCATCACAGGACCGATCTCGGTGTAGCCAGCCGGGAAGGTCACGGTCTCGTCGGCGCCGTAAACCTTGTTGTCGATCTCGCCAACCGGGGAGATGACGGCAGCGGTGCCGCACAGGCCGCACTCGACAAAGGTACCGGCCTTGACCTCGGCCCACTCGACGGGACGCTGGTCAACGGTCATGCCCAGGTCCTGAGCAACCTGAACGAGCGAACGACGGGTGATAGAGGGCAGGATGGAGTCGGTGTGCGACTGCGGAACGACGAGCGTGCCGTCCTCCTTCACGAACAGGACATTGGCGCCACCGGTCTCCTCGACATAGGTGCGGGACTCGGAGTCGAGATACAGGTTCTCGGCATAGCCCTCGCGATGGGCCTCCATCGTGGGCTTAAGGGACATGGCGTAGTTCAGGCCGGCCTTGATGTTGCCGGTGCCGTGCGGTGCGGCACGGTCATACTCGGAAACGCGCAGCTTGACGGGCTTGAGGCCGCCCTTAAAGTACGGACCGACCGGGGTCACGAGAATGCGGAACGTGTACTCAGGAGCGGGAGCCACGCCGATCACGTCACCGGAGCCGATCATAAACGGACGCACGTACAGGGTCGCACCGGAACCGAAGGGCGGAACCCAGGCGGCGTTGGCAGAAACGACCTGCTTGACGGCCTCAACGAACTTGTCCTTGGGGAACGGGGGCATCTCGAGGCGCTGCGCAGAGTTGTACATACGCTCGGCGTTCATGTCGGGGCGGAAGCAGACGATGCTGCCGTCCTCGGCGGTGTAGGCCTTCAGGCCCTCAAAGACCTCCTGGCAGTAATGGAAGATGCCGCCGCACTCGGAGACATGCAGGGTGTGGTCGGTGGTCAGGCCGCCCTCGTCCCACTCGCCATCCTTCCAATGAGCCTCGTAGCTGTAATCGGTCTTCATGTAGCCAAAGCCGAGGCTACCCCAATCGATATCCTTCTTCTCGACAGTCATATGTCGCTCCTTACATACACAGTTGCAAACTCGCGAACCCGCACGCAAGGACCGAGGCCGACCGCGTCGCAACGTCGCACGCCCGGAGCGTAGGGCCGGACGGGACACGCGAACAGCATCAAAGCCGATAGCACGTCGATTCGCATGCACGAGATTGTACTCCCCGTACGCGTCTGATAAAACGCTTTTCTTTAACTAAGTAAAGTATTTTCATTTGACCGAAACTAAAGAGGCCCGCCACCGTAAGCGGTGACGGGCCTCAACTGCACGGTTTGCGCGCTGGCTCGAGCTACGCGTTCTTTTTGCCCAGCTTAGCCTTAACCAGGCCGACCACGGTCGGGATGATCGACACGGCAACGATGCCGATAATCAGCAGCTCAAAGTGCTCCTGCACAAAGGGAATGCCGCCAAAGAAGTAGCCCAGCAGCGTAAAGACCGTCGACCAGGTAATGCCGCCCAGCACGTTAAAGACGACAAAGTTGCGCCAGTGCATGCCGCCCATGCCAGCGATAAAGGGCACAAAGGTGCGGATAAACGGGAAGAAGCGACCCAGGAAGATGGCCAGGTGACCCCACTTGTCCAAGAAGTCCTCGGACTTTTTGATGCGCTCGGGCGTCATGGCCTTGACCTTGCCCGAAGCGATGATCTTTTTGCCAAAGAAGTGACCAATCATAAAGTTGCACTGATCGCCCAAAATGGCGGCGGCCCATGCGGTGGCCAGAAGCGCCACAATGTTAAAGCCGCCATTGTGGGCAAAGAAACCCGAGGCGAACAGCAGTGAATCGCCGGGAAGGAACGGGAAGAACACCACGCCCGTCTCGATAAAGATGATCAGGAACACGCAGCCGTAGGCCATAAGCGGGCCGGCGGCGATCCAGCTGGCAATCGCGGTGCGCGGGTCTTTGAGCAGCTCGGCGATAAAATTAATGAAACCCATGAAGTAAAACCTCTCAGTTGTGGGCGCGGATACGTCCAAGTTGACCAGTATACGGTTGCGGCGTCCCCTCGTGCGCAACCCCACAAAAGCATGACTCCATTACCAGCAAGTTTGCATAACTGACACCTGTCGCGCAAAGCCGCCAAGATTGCCCTTCCTAATCCCTAGCGAATCGCTATACTTTATTGAATTGCATTGCCATGGCGCTAAGGGAGGGCGGCCGGTGAGCTTTATCAATACCATTCGCGAGGACATCAAGACCGTCCAAGCACAGGACCCCGCCGCGCAAAACGGCCTGGTCATCTTCCTTTCCTATCCTGGCCTGCACGCCAAGTGGAACCACGTGCCCGAGCACTGGCTCTGGGAGCATGGCCATCGCTCGCTCGCCCGCGTGCTCTCGCAAATCACCCGCCACATCACCGGCGTCGAGATTCACCCCGCCGCACAGATCGGCAAGCATTTCTTTATCGACCACGCCATGGGCGTCGTCATCGGCGAAACCACCATCGTGGGCGACAACTGTGTGCTTTACCAGGGCGTTACGCTCGGCGGCACCGGCAACGAAACCGGCAAGCGCCACCCCACCCTGGGCAACAATGTCACCGTGGGCACGGGCGCCAAGGTGCTCGGCAACATCCGCATCGGCAACAACGTCAAGATCGGCGGCAACTCGGTCGTCGTCAAGGACGTGCCCGACAACTGCACCGTCGTGGGCGTGCCGGGACGCATCATCAAGCGCAACGGCTGCCGTGTGTTCGAGGAGAGTTTCGACGCCAAGCAGCATCGCGAGTACATGCCCGACGATGCCGCCGAGCAATCCGCGCTCAACCGTCAAGGCATCACCGAGAATGCCCGCCGCGTCAAGGAACTCGAGCGAGAGGTGGCCGAGCTCAAGGCCCTCGTCGCCAAGCTCGCGGACGAACGCTAGGGCTGTGAACGGTACAAGCCCGCATCAACACAAGAAGGCGCGCCAGGGAATTCATCCCCGGCGCGCCTTTCTTTTTGATGTGACATGTGGGGCTGTCCCTTTGTCACATTATGCGAACTGGCTCAGATAGAGGTCGGCGTAGGCACCCTCGGCAGCCAGCAGCTCCTTATGCGTGCCCTGCTCGATAATGTTGCCGTGATCCATGACCAAGATCAGGTCGGCGTCCACAATCGTCGACAGGCGGTGCGCGATCACAAAGCTCGTGCCCCCGCGCATGAGCGCGTCCATGGCACGACCGATGGCAAGCTCGGTACGCGTATCCACGCTTGAGGTCGCCTCGTCCAGGATGAGAATCGCCGGGTTGTTGAGCAGCACGCGAGCGATGGTCAGCAGCTGACGCTGGCCCTGGCTGATGCTTTCGGCATCGTTGGCCACGCGCGTGTCGTAGCCCTGCGGCATGGTGCGCACAAAGAAGTCGACCTGCGCGGCACGAGCGGCGGCCACAATTTCGTCGCGCGTTGCCTCGGGGCAGCCGTAGGCGATGTTTTCGGCAATCGTGCCATCGAACAGCCAGGCGTCCTGCAGCACCATGCCAAACTGCTGCCGTAGCTCGCCGCGGTCCATGCGGCTCGTATCCACGCCGTCGAGCGTAATACGCCCGCCGTCAATCTCGTAGAAGCGCATGAGCAGGTTGATGAGCGTCGTCTTGCCTGCGCCCGTGGTTCCCACCACGGCAATCTTCTGGCCCGGCTCGGCGGTAAACGACACGTCGCGCATAAGCGGCTTGTCGGGCGAATAACCAAAGCGCACGTGCTCAAAGGAGACGCGGCCCTCCACGCGACCCGGCAGCTTGGCGGCCTTGTCCGGCAGCGGATCGGTCTCCATCTCGGGCTCATCGAGCAGTTCGAACACGCGCTCTGCACTCGCCAGCGCGCTCTGCAGCGAGTTGAAGGTAAACGACAACTGCGTCATGGGCTCGGATGCCTCGTAGATAAACTGGAAGAACGCCTGGAACACGCCGACGGTCATGTGGCCGGCAACCAGCATACTGCAGCCCACAATCGCAATCACGATCTGTGCCAGGCGGCCGATAAAGCGCACCGCGGGGCCGACGGCGTTAATCATAAAGTCGGCCTTGGCACTCACGCGCGCTAGCTCGCCCGAGGCCAGGTGCACCTCGGCAGAACTCTGGCGCTCACGGTTGAACGCGCGAATCACCAGACGGCCCGAGTAGCCCTCCTCAACCGCGCTCGTAATCTTGGACACCCACTCCTGGCGCTCGCCGGTTACGTCATGCGTGCGGCGCGAGACCACCTTGGTCACCAGCAACGACAACGCCGTAAAGAACAAAAAGACGAGCGTGAGCGGCACGCTAAACACAAACATCACGCTCACGGCACCCACCACGGTACCGATCGACACCAGAAGCTGCAGCAAGCCACGCTGCATGCTCTCGGACATCTTGTCCAGGTCGTTGGTCGCGCGGCTGACGACCTCGCCGGGACGATGCGCGTCAAAGAAGGCAAGCGGCAGACGGTTGAGCTTTTGTGCGATGCGGTTGCGTAGGCGCAGGTTGAGGCGTTCGGCCACACTCGACATCAAAAAGCTCTGGAGCGCGTAGAACGAAGCGGCGGCCGTCCAAATCAAAAAGTAGATGAAGATAGTCCTGCCGCAGTTCTCCCAGGTGATGCTGAAGGTGGCGTTGTTGACAAACGCTACCTGAATGTGGCCCCACAGCTCATCGATCACGCGGGCGCTATATGCCGGCGCGGCAGTGTTAAAGATGGCATAGAACACAATACTCGCGAACACGATATAGAAGCGCCAATGGTCGCCGGCAGCCTCGCTCCACAGGCGGCGCACCGTCGCCCAGGTATCCCGAGGCGTCTCGTCCTCGTCTCCATCGTCCACATCGCGCATGCGTTCCGCCTCGGCTCGGGCGCGCTCATCCTCCGCGCGCTCATTTTCCTCATAGAGCGCCTGGCGGCGAGCCTCGCGCTCGGCTGCAGCCTTGGCGGCGTCATCCAGCTCGGTCGACGCGGCAGCCGTTTCCTCGACCAGTCCCGCGGCAGCGGCGTCATCAACGCCGCCCTGCTTCTTGAGCTCCTCGGTCATGTCACTCACCTCCCTTCATCTGCGATTCCGCGATGGCGCGGTACACCTCGCAGGTTTCCATAAGCTCGCCATGCGTGCCCAGACCCACAACCTCGCCATCCTTGAGCACGACAATCTGGTCGGCGTGCAAGATCGTCGAGATGCGCTGCGCGATGATGAGCACCGCAGCGTCACGCGTCTCGTCTTGCAACGCATGACGCAGGGCGGCATCGGTCTTAAAGTCCAGGGCCGAAAAACTGTCATCGAAGATATATAGATCGGCATGCTTCATGAGCGCACGGGCGATTGCCAAACGCTGGCGCTGGCCGCCCGAAAAGTTCGTACCGCCCTGGGCAACCGGGGTATCGAGCCCCTGCGGTTGGTCGAGTACAAAGGTGCTCTGGGCAACCTCAAGCGCGTGAAGCATGTCGGCCTCAGTCGCGTCTTCGTTGCCAAAGCGCAGATTGCTCGCCACCGTGCCCGAGAACAGCCACGCCTTCTGCGGCACATAGGCAATGCGCCCGCGGATTTCGTCTTGCGTAAGCTCGCGCAGGTCCACACCATTCAGGCGAATGGCGCCCTTGGTGGCATCGTGGAAGCGCAGCAGAAGCTTTGCCACCGTCGATTTGCCCGAGCCGGTCGAGCCAACGATCGCAGTCGTCTGACCGCGGCGACAGGCAAAGCTCAGGTCGCATAGGGTGTCCTCGTCGGCATCGTCAAAGCGAAACGACATGTGATCGAACACGGCGACCGCATCGGCCCCGCCCTTTGAGTCGGACGCGGCCGCATCAAGCGTACGCTGGCCATCAACGATGCTCGGCTCAATCTCCAGCACTTGCTGTGCACGGCTTAGGCATGCCGCGGCGCGCGGAAGTGTCAGCACCACCATCTGCGCCATCATCACAAAGAACAGAATCAGGATTGCGTACTCGAGCACCGCAGAGATGCTCGCAATCTGCATCGCATGGGCGCCCACGCGGTTGCCGCCCACCCACAGCACCGCCACCTCGGCGATGTTCATCAAAAAGAAGCTTGAGCTGTCGAGGCCCACAAACAGGTGATTGACTTTGATGGCGTTGGTGGCGTATTCGCTAAACACCTCGTCCAGACGCCGTTCCTCGTGGCGCTCCTTGTTAAACGCACGGATGACGCGCACGCCCACAATATTCTCGCGCAGCACCACGTTCATGCGGTCGATAAAGCCCTGTAGGCGCATAAAAATCGGCGCCGCGTTGGCAACCGTAAAGACCGCCGCCACCAGCACAATCGCAACGACTACGCCCAAAAGCGTGCCCATGGCGGGATCGATAAACCAGGCGAAGATGATGCCCGCCACAGCCAAAAACGGCACGGGCAGCACCAGCTGAATCGTCTGCAGAATCGCCTGCTGAATCACGTTGATGTCGTTGAGCGAGCGCGTGATCATCGAGCCCGTGCCAAAGCGCTCAAAGTCGCTGGCAGACAGCTCGAGCGACTTGTCATACACGGCATTGCGGATGTCGCAGGCCACGTTAGCCGCCAGACGCGCCGAAAGATAGCAGCCCAGCACCGTGCCGCCGCTAGCCATGCTAGTCGCGATAAACATGTATAGGCCGTTGCGTAAAATGTAGTCGACATCGCCCGTGGTAATACCGGTGTTGACCATGTTCGCCAGCATCGTGGGAACCAACAGCGTACCGACGTTATCTATCAGCACCGCAAACAGCGTCACCGCAATCAGACCGCGGTACGGCCTCATAAACCTCATTAAGAGTCGCATGTGTCCCCCTCGCCCTTATCGTCAGCCTCGTTCTCGGCGGCCACTTGCCGTTTAAATGCCTCGCACTCTTCGTTAAGAACATGGGAGAACTTACCGACCAAGCGCATGATCTCGCGCTGTTCCCACGGCTCGAGCGCCTCGAATGCCTGTTGCTCGGCTTTTTGCGCCGGCAACGCGTAGCGCTTGGCAAACTGCACGCCTTCTTCGGTCAGTCGCACAACCTTGTTCTTACGACTGCCCTCGGCAAACTCCAACGTCGCAAGCCCTCGCGCCCTAAGCGTCTTGATCGCCGAATTGATGGTCTGTTTGCTGTAGAACCATTCACTCGTCAGCCGACTCACGGCAACGCTTCCGCCCGCCGCACTCGTGTCGACGAGCATCCAGTAGGCGCAGTCCGAAAGACCGCAGGCGCGCGCGAACTCCGAATAGATACGGTCAAGCCCGTTGAGCATCCGGTCGAAATCGACCGGGCTAACTGCACTATTCATCTCTCCCACCATTCGATAGTCCGAGTTTTGACCAATTAATATCTCTACATTAGTCCGAGTTTTGACTATCGTCAACAAGCTCGTTGTTTATGGTCGGCTCTACATAAGCATATCGACAAAAAAGACCGCCGGCGCGGGGGCGGCGCCGGCGGTTGCGAGAGAATATCGAGTGTTGGCTGTTAAGCAGCGACGGCCTCATAGACCGTAGCACCCGAGAAGCTGTCATGCAGGCTCTTGCCGGCAATCCACGGCAGCTCGACGACCTCGCAGACCGTGTTGACCAGCTCGGAGCAGTCAGTAAAGTGGCCCTTGTCGTTGAGGGCCTCGCAATCCTGAACACGCCAATAGCCATCGGTGTGCGTGATGTAGTACTCGTGATCGTTGATCGACACGAAAGCGCGCGTCTTGGAACGCAGCAGCTTCAGAAATCCTTCGAAATCGGTCTCGACGACATCTCCAGCCTGGAACATGATGTTACCTCCTGGCCCGGCGCCACCACGGCGCATTGATAAACGTTGGTACTCCTTTAGTAAAACCTTTATCAAAGGTTATGCGTTCGTCATTTAGGCAAGTGGTAAAAAAGCGCAGGGTAGACGGGATAAAACGTTTAACCATCCCATTTGTTTGTCACATTCTGAAGGTACTTTTATGCAAACCTACTTTCCCAATTGGAATCTATCCTTTTGGCCGGGCAATTGACCGTCTATCGTTTGAGCCCGACGGGTATGAACGGGGCATCTGCAACGCCACCGCAAGGAGACACCATGGAGACTATCGAAGCACTCATTCACCGCCGCAGCTGCCGCAACTACAGCGATCGTCCCGTCGAGGCCGAAAAGCTTGCACGTATTATCGAAGCCGGCCAATATGCACCGAGCGGCATGGGCCGCCAGCCGGTGACGTTTGTCGCCGTCACCGACCCCGCGACCGTCGAGCGTCTCTCGCAGCTCAACGCGCAAGTCATGGGCAGCAACAGCGACCCCTTCTATGGCGCCAAGACCGTTGTGGTGGTGCTGGTTGACCGCAGCGTGCCCACACATCTGGAAGACGGCTCGCTCGCCATGGGCAACTTGCTCAACGCCGCTTATGCGCTGGGTGTCGATTCGTGCTGGATTCACCGCGCGCATGAGGTCTTTGACTCGCCCGAGGGCCTGGAGCTGCTGGCCAGCTGGGGCCTGCCCGCCGACGGCAGTCTGCGCGGTGTCGGTAACTGCATTCTTGGCTACGCCGAGGACACGCTACCCGAGCCCAAACCCCGCCGCGACAACATCATCTACGTAAGGTAACCCAGGAGCGTCAGCGGGGTGGCTAATTTGGGACGGGGCTATTTTAGCTACCCCACTCGCAACTTATATTGACGTCGCCGTTGTCGTCGTTTCGTTCGTCTGGGCCGTTTCGGCTTCGCTGCCTTGTTCGTCTTCGTCCTTTTGCGCATCGGCGATGGTGGAGGCCGCCGCGACGATACCGCGCTGGGGCGCAACGCCCGTCTGGGTCTGAGCGCCCTCGATAACTTCTGTGCCTGCATGCGCGAGCTCGGGCGATTTAAACACTGCGTCCAAGTTGGCGCCACCGCCGGCGTAGCCGAGCGCGGCGAGTGCGATGACGATCACTGCAACGACGGCCACGATCGGCACATAACGATGCCAACCAGCCGGGTTGAGCCCGCTGCGGCGAGCCGCCCCGCGACTGATGTAACCAAGCGTGCCGTCGTGCTTGAGCTTTGAGCCCACCACGCGTTTGCGGCCCCACAGCGAGGACTCTGCCTGCATTGCCAAGCGGGCGCTTGCCGAAGGATAGCCGTATTTAGTGCGCTTGAACGAGCCATCAAACCCCGAAGCGTGTTTACCCCACGTCACCGATGTTGTGCGTCGGTTGACCGGCGCGGCACTCCGCCTTCTGCGGCTCGGTTTTGAAGTCTCAGCCATATGCCCTCGCACGCCGTAACCGAATCGAAACAATAACGCTTTGGACTGTAGCACACGCGTCGCGCGCGGTCACGGGCGCCTCGCTCAACGGTCATCGTCCTTCAGCAAGCGCCACAGCGTTGTACGGCTTATGCCCAGCACCTCCGCCGCACGGGTTCGGTTGCCGTGGAGATGATCTACAACCAGATGCGCGATATCTCGCTCGGTATCGGCCAGCGGTCGCAGGATATACAGGTCACTTTCGAGCGTCGGGGCGCCAAAGGTTGCGGTCTTAATCACGTCCTCTTGGGCGAGCACTTCCTCCGCCACAGCGCGGTCCACCGTGCCCGCCCCCACCAATATATACAGTCGTTCCGAGACCTCGCGGAGCTGCAGATAGTTGCGCGGCCAGCGGTAAGCATCGAGCTTCTTCGTCGCCGCGGCAGACAGCGCGGGCGTTGCCGTCCCAAATGCATCAGCGAGATATTCCAAATAGCGCGCAACCTTCGTCGACGCGGCTCCCTGCTCGGCGATTGCCGGCGCCACGCTCACCGCACAGGCGAAGCGCTCGGTCACAAAGGCGGCTTGATCACTTTCGCCGCCGCCCGGCATGTCATTCGCCGTCAGCACCACATGGCAGCGCGTCGCCAACGCGGTGTCGGTCATCGTAGAAACCAGCTCGCGGAGGCGCTGGGGGCCAACCGCGTTCCAGCCCTCAATGCAAAGGGTCAGCCCCGTTTGGAACAACGGCGATTCGGCGCTTTTGAGCACATGGCGCCAACCGCGCTCGGTGAGCTCATCGAGCGCAACGGAAACAAAGGGCTGACCGGCAAAAGGACCGTCCAGATAGAGACGCTTGGCGATCTCGACCTGACCCGCTCCCAGCTCGCCCTCGAGCATAAGGGGCACGCCGCGCGCATAGCTCTCGGCAACCGGTGCAGCTACCGCAGCGGCACCCTCAACGATGCCGTACGCGCTCGATTCGTAGCGGGCCTCAACCTCGTCGGCGTTGAGCCACTCGATGCCCGAATGCGCCGCGGCGCCGCGCACCTCGCGGACCACGGCGACCCAAAGCCCCCCGCCCTCTTTGTCGGTGGGGCGAACGGTCAGGCTCAGGCGCGCACCCTCACGCCCCATAACCAGACGCGCGCCGTCTCCTATACGGTCGAGACGCTCAGCGACAAAAGCCGCCACATCCCGCTCAAGCGCCGCGTCATTCATGGTCGAGATCGCGACGCCCCCACGCGCATCGATCGCCAATGCCGAGGCCCCGGCAGCAGCCAGGGCCTCGGTCAAGATGTTCAGCTTGGCATCGCTATCCATGATTTGCCCCTGTCCGCGGCGACATGCAACCGACGACGGTCGCACGACCGAGTGTTTCAAAATTGAACGATATTGCTCACCAAACACTATAGGGCAGAAAGCGCCGTCCTGCGAGTATAGGTGTTGCCCCGCATCGCCATCCTGGCGGGGCGATAAGAGCTCTTCGGGACTTATAAACCTGCGGACAAGCCATACCCGCAAGAGCTCCTATCGCTCCACCGCAAGCATGCGCTCACCAGCACGCAGCACGCAAACAAGCTGCTTCTCTACCAGATTCCCAGTACGTGTTGCATTCCCAAACTCATGCACGCAATGCCAATCCAGCAGCAAAAGCCCAGCGCGATGGGCTTGCCGCCCTTTTTGACCAGCTCGACGATATCGGTATTAAAACCAATAGCCGCCATGGCCATCACGATAAAGAACTTCGACAGCTCCTTGATGGGCACCGTAACGGATGCGGGAAGCTGAAGTACCGTGGTGATCACGCTCGCCAGCACAAAGAACAGCACAAACATGGGAAACGCGCGTTTAAGGGAGAACGTGCTTTTGGCGTCGCCGCCGGCCTTGCGCGCCAGATGCATCTGCCAGCATGCGAGGACCAACGTGATGGGGATAATGGCCAGCGTCCTGGTGAGCTTGACCACCGTGGCGCTCTCGAGCACATTGGCGCCGGGATGCATGCTGTCCCAGGCGCTCGCCGCAGCCGTTACGGACGAGGTGTCGTTGATGGCGGTACCGGCAAACAGGCCAAAGCCCTCGTTGGTCAGCCCGAGCATGCCGCCGAGCGTCGGAAACACGAGCGCCGCGATAACGTTAAACAGGAAGATGACCGAGATGGCCTGGGCAATCTCGCGATCGTCGGCATCGATGACGGGTGCGGTCGCGGCGATGGCAGAACCACCGCAAATCGACGAACCCACACCCACAAGCGTCGCGATCTTGCCCGGCACGTTCATGACGCGGCAGAGCACAAAGGCGATGACAAGCGAGGTCGAGATTGTCGCCACGATAATCGGCAGCGACTGGGCGCCCTTGGACAGAATCTGGGAGAGGTTCATGCCAAAGCCAAGCAGGATAACCGCGTACTGCAAGACTTTTTTGGACGTATAGGTAACGCCGGCGGCGAGCTGTTCGCGACGATTCTTGGGAAAGACGAGCGCCAGGACCATACCAAAGAGGATGGCAAATACCGGACCGCCGACCACCTCAATTTGTTTGCCGAGCAACGTCGCGGGGATAGCGATGATCAGGCAGAACAAGACGCCTTTCCAGCGCTCGCGTACGATATTTGCCAGTTGCATATGGGATTCCTTCTTTCTGTTTCACGTTTGCGACGGCTTATGATACGGCAACATTGAGCGCAGCCTTGCGCAAACACAGACTAAGATGCCGCAATAGTTCTCAGGCAACAGCCGAATTACCCACCGCGGAGAGCTGATTCGCGGCATAATTAACAACTGACATATGAGTTTGATAGAACAGTTGCGAGGCGCTATGGAAGAATCGATGCACGTCGGCGAGCAGGAAACGAGCCTACAGGACCAGTCCTACCACACCATTCGACGCAAAATCGTCTACCTGGACTACAAGCCGGGCGAAAAGCTGGGCGTCAAGCAACTTTGCGACGACCTGGATATGGGTCGCACGCCCGTGCGCGAGGCTTTGGTTCGCTTGGCGCAGGAAGGCCTGGTGCGCACCGTGCCCCAGAGCGGCACCTACGTCTCACCCATCAACCTCACCCTTGCCGAGAGTGCCTGTTACATCCGCGAACATCTGGAAAAGCAGGTGATCGTGGAATGCTGTGCGCGCGCCACGTCGGCCGGCATCGAGCAGCTCGACCGCGCCATCGCGCTGCAGGAAAAGGCCATGGCCGAAGAGGATCGCATCGGCTTCTTTTTGAGCGACAACCTCATGCATCACATGATTTTTAGCATCGCATGTCGCAGCACCGTGTGGTCGTGGCTCGAAGAGACCAATGCCGACCTGGAGCGCTTCCGCTGGCTGCGCGCTGCCACGCAGGTTCTCGACAATCAGGACATCGTGAACGAACACAAGCAGATTCGCCGCGCTATCGCCGGTCGCGACCCCATCGAAGCGAGCTTTTTGGTCAGCAAGCACCTGCATATGATGTTCCGCAACCAGACCGAGGTTCTGGACCAGTTCCCCGAGTACTTCGAGACCAGCAAGCTCCGCTAACCTGCCAAAAAGGGACAGGTTCATTTTGGCAGGTTTTATCTGGTCAAATGCAACAAGGCCCGGCTCCGTCAAAAATGCGGAGCCGGGCCTTAGTTGTTAGAACGACGGAACTCGATTATTCGACCGTGACGCTTTTCGCCAGGTTGCGGGGCTGGTCGACGTCGCAGCCGCGCAGGATGGCGACCTCGCGTGCGAGCAGCTGCAGAGGAACGCTCGCCGTGATGGGGCTGAACACGTCGCGGACTGCCGGCACGCGGATGATGCAGTCGGCGATCTTGTTGATCTCCTCGTCGCCCTCGGTGGCAACGACGATGACCTTGGCACCGCGCGCCTTGCACTCCATAAGGTTCGACACGGTCTTGTCGTAGGTGGCACTCTTGGTGGCCACAGCGATGACAGGGAAGCCCGGGTCGATCAGGGCAATGGGGCCGTGCTTCATCTCGCCGGCGGCGTAGGCCTCGGCGTGCAGGTAGCTGACCTCCTTGAGCTTGAGCGCACCCTCGTAGGAAATAGCGGCACCCATGCCGCGGCCCACGAACAGCGCCGACTGCGCATCCTTGCACAGCAGGGCAGCCTCATGCACGGCATCGGTCTGCGTGTCCAAAATCCACTGGATCTGCTCGGCAGTATCGGAAAGCTCGCGGAACAGCATGCGTGCCTGTTTGGTGGTCAGGCGGTACTTGACCTGCGCCAGCAGCAGGGCCAGCAGCGTCAGGCTCACAACCTGGCCGATGAAGCTCTTGGTCGAGGCGACCGCGATCTCCTTGTTGGCCTTGGTGTAGATGACGCCGTCGCTCTCACGCGCCACGGGGCTGCCCACCACGTTGGTGATGCCGAAGACCTTGGCGCCCTTGATGCGCGCGTCGCGGATGGCGGCGAGAGTGTCGGCCGTCTCGCCCGACTGGGACACGGCCACGACGAGCGTCGTCGGCGTGATGATGGGGTTGCGATAGCGGAACTCGCTGGCCGCCTCCACCTCGGTGGGGATGCGAGCCCAGCCCTCAATGAGATTCTTGGCAATGAGGCCAGCGTGATAGCTGGTGCCGCAAGCAATCACGTAGACGCGGTCGATGTCGTTGAGTTCCTCGAGCGAAAGGCCCAGCTCGTCGATATCGAGCTCGCCGGCCGGCGTCATGCGACCAACCAGCGTGTCGCGCACGACGCGCGGCTGCTCGTGAATCTCCTTGAGCATAAAGTCGGGATAACCGCCCTTTTCTGCCATGTCCAGGTCCCAGTCGATGTGGGTGACCTTGGGCTCGATAACGTTGCCGGCCTCGTCGGTGTACTCGACGCCTGCGGGCGTGAGCTTAGCAAACTGACCGTCCTCGAGCACCACGACATCGCGGGTGGCGTCGATGAGCGCGATGACATCGGAAGCAACATAGGAGCCGGTTTCGCCCACGCCGACTACGATCGGGGAATCCTTGCGGGCCACGGCGATCACGCCGGGCTCGTCAGCGCACACGGCGGCCAGACCATAGGCACCGACCACGTGGGTGCACGCCTCGCGCACGGAGGCCATCAGGTCGTGCGCCTCGGCATAAGCCTCTTCGATCAGATGCGCGAAGACCTCGGTATCGGTCTCGCTCTTAAAGTGATGGCCGCGGCCCTCCAGCTCTTCGCGCAGCTCGGCGAAGTTCTCGATGATGCCGTTGTGGACGATGGCGATACGACCGTCGCAGCTGGTGTGGGGGTGAGCGTTAACGACGGAGGGCTTGCCGTGGGTGGCCCAACGGGTATGGCCGATACCGCAGGTAGCGTCGCTGTCGATGTTGGAAAGCTCGCTCTCCAGGCCCGCGACCTTGCCCACGCGGCGGATGACGTCGAGGTGTGCCGCGGCGCCCTCGCCCACCTCGAGCGCGACGCCCGAGGAGTCATAGCCGCGATACTCCATGCGCTTGAGGCCCGTGACCAGGATGTTCTTTGCAATATCAGAGCCGGTGTAGCCGACGATTCCGCACATAGGATAAATCCCTTCGTTCGCGTGACTGCAAGACGTCCACGCACAGGGGGCGCTGAGACGTATAACGTTCGAGTATTGTACTCACGCAAACGCAAGCTGATATACCAGAAGTGGTATCTCAACTTAGATACCACCCGATGCACACACGTCCAGCCGGTCCAAACCACCACAATGGGGACAGGCACCTTCGTGGTGGTCGCGCTAGCAACGGCGTTTCCCCAGATAAAACCTGCCAAAATAAACCTGTCCCTTTTTGGTAGGTTTGGGATGCTACAATCTGGCTTGTACTTGAAACGCATCAAAGGGGCCGCTATGGCAAAGGTAAAAATCAGCGACGTCGCGCGCGAGGCCGGGGTTTCGTTGGGCACGGTTTCCAACGCGCTCAACCACCCCGAAAAGCTGCGCCCCGAGACCCTCAAGCTCATCAACGAGACCATCAATCGCCTTGGCTACCTGCCCAACCAAAGCGCCCGTCAGCTCGCGGGCGGCGCCACCAAGTCCTTTGGCCTGGTGCTCCCCCGTCTCGATCACGGCTTTTCGCTCCAAATCGCCAGCGGCGCCCACAACGAGGCCCGCAAGCACGGCTACGACTTGCTCATCGCCAACGCCGATAACGACGATATTCTCGAGGACCATTACCTGCGCTACTTTATGGGCACGCAGATGTCCGGCGTCATGGTTCAGCCCATGGCGTCCCCCGACTGGCATCCGGCCATGACTAAAATGCCCGTGCCGATCGTCCATCTGGACATCCACTGTTCCGAGCCCGGCTACTACGTAGCGGCCGACAACGAGGCCCAAGGTCGCATCATTGCCGAGCTCGCCATCGCCCGCGGCGCACACCATATTGTCGTCGTCGGCCGAGCAGCATTTATGCAGCTCACCCTACGCGTGCTTGGCATTCACAAGGCCCTCGCCCTGCACCCCGATATCAAGATCGAAGTCATCGACGCTGGCGAATGGAATACCGCTGCCGACGGCTACGGCATCGGTGCCCAAATCGCCGAGCGCCCCGCGAACGAACGCCCCGATTTTGTCGTCGGCCTGACCGACGTGTTGGCCTCGGGCGTTATCTCGGCGCTGGTCGACAAGGGCATCTCTGTCCCCGGGCAAGTACGCGTAGCAGGCTGCGATGGCAACCCGCTCGCTTGGAGTGGATCGGTCCCGCTCACTACGGTAGCGCCCCCGGGCTACGAGATTGGCCGCAAGGGCGTTCAATTGCTCATGGAGCAAATCGAGAACAAGGCCCCGGCAAAGACCAAGCACGTCCACATCGGCTCTGCCGCGCGCACCGTCACCGCGGTCACGGCCATCGAGGACATCAACCGCCAAGAACTCGTGCGGCCGTTCCTGCTGGAACGCGCCAGCACGCAGGCAAGCAGCCAGACCGACGCCACGGCCATCAACCTCGGTGCGTATCTATAGCACGCACGCAAGTATGCTAAGTCGCCGCTCAAGCAAAAGGGGCCCGACCATTGCCGGGCCCCTTTTGCTTGAGCGCAAACGTGAGCAATCGCTCGTTTCAACACCGCAATTGTCTAGCGCACGGCCTTGACTGCCGCCGCCAGGTCGAACAGCGTATCGAGCACGGCCTCGCAGCCATCCACCACGTCCTGCGGCAGCGGCACGATATCAGGAACGGCAAAGACGTGGCAGCCAGCCGTAATGCCCGAGACGCAGCCGTTGCGCGAATCCTCGACCACGGCACATTCCTCGGGAGTAAAGCCCGCGCGCTCGCAGGCGAGCAGATACATCTCGGGGTCGGGCTTGCCGTGCACGACGTCCTCGCCGCAGGTCACCGTTTCAAACTTGTCAAAGAGACCGAATGATTTAAGGTTGCGCTCGGCGGTAACGTGGCGCGACGACGTCGCAAGGCCCACGTGATAGCCCGCCGCCAGCAGCTCGTCTAGACACTCGGCGGCGCCGGCCTTAAGCTCCAGATCGGTCTTGACCATCTCGTCGCGAATCTCCTTGTGGCGGACATAGATCGCCTCGGCGGTCTCGTGGCTGCCGTAATGCTTATCGAGGATGTCCATGACATCGGGTAGCGTGCGACCGATAAACTGATGGATCAGCGCATCATCAATCGCGAGCCCCAGCTCAGCGGCGCCTGCCTTCCAGGCCCTAATCCCCAAACGCTCGGTATCGACCAGCGTTCCATCCATGTCAAAAATAACAGCCTTGATCATATCGGTCCCCCATCGACTCTCGCTGTCACGTTGCTGCAACTCTACCGCATTTGGCAACTTGTATATAACGTATATACCATATTGCACTTTCGTTACACAGATAGAAGTCTTATGGCAAGTAACGCATTAGGATTATAGTTTTCGATCGAGTACTCAACGATAAGGATCGTTTCATGATTTTAGACACCACGGCACCCGCAGAGGAGCTTCAAGACAAGCTATCGGCGCTCGAACAGCTGCTTTTGGCATACGGACGCGTGGCTATCGGGTTTTCCGGCGGCGTTGACAGCAGCTTTTTGGCCGCCGTATGCGCCCGCATCATGCCTACCAATACCCTCCTCGTCCATCTCACCACACCGCTCATCGGCACGCCCGAACAGGCTTCGTTTGAGCGGTCCGTTGATGGACAAGCCAATGAAGGGGCACATTTTAAGCTCCCCGTGCTCAATCTTTCGGTGGATCAGCTGCAGCTCCCCCAAGTAGCCTGCAACGATGCTAATCGCTGCTACCACTGCAAGCACGCCGGCTTTACCGCCATCGTCAACCACGCCAAGTCGCTCGGCTTTCCCACCGTCATCGATGGCAGCAATGCAAGCGATCGCGGTGACTACCGCCCCGGCATGCGCGCTGCAGAAGAGCTCGGCGTACGCTCACCCCTTATGGAGGTCGGCTTTACCAAGGACGAAGAGCGCGAGTTCCTGCGCGCATGGGGCTATCCCGTTTGGAACCTGCCGGCGGGAGCATGTCTTGCCACGCGCGTTCCCACGGGCGAGGAGCTTACGCGCGAGAAGGTCTCCCTGATTCGTGCCTGCGAGGATTACCTGCACAATCTTGATCTGGCACAGGTACGCGCGCGCTTGGTCGGCGGCTGCATGCATATCGAGGCCGCACCCGCAGATGTCGCCAAGATTGCCACCCTCGGCGGTGCCTCCGTTGACGACAAGGGCAAGACCCCGCTGCCCGCCGTTATCGAGTCCGCGCTGCGCGAGCTGGGCTGCGACCATATCTCCCCCGAGGTCACCCCCTATATCCACGGCAACATGAACCTTTAGGTTACGCCGTTTTACAAACGGCGTAACTGCTCGGCGCTGCGCGGGCTCCGGACACGGCAATCTGACGTTCAACTTCACGGGCGCGACCAAAAGGTCAGCGCCCGCTTGTTTCACGTCACCTTGCCGCACCCGGAGCCCGATCGCTCACATATGCTCAACCTGGACTGCGTTAACTGACCTGCCAATAAGGGACAGGTTTGTTTTGGCAGGTTTTATCTTGGGAAAATATCGCGAGGCAGTCGCCCCTCTAGCACCCATCTACTTCGAGAGACACAAGAGGGGCAATTCGGCTGCATCTACTTCTTCCGATAGCGGCGGTTGCGGCTCGTCGATGAACCCATTACTTCGATGAGCCCTTTATCCGCCATTTTTGGCAGATGGTAGCGGACGGACGAAATTTGGCATTCCGTCTCTCTAAAACAATAGATTTATCTCTCTAACTTTAGAGAGATAAGCGCCTTGTTTTAGAGAGACATTTAGAGAGATGTATCGAATTCACTGCTAGATTGCCTAATGCTATCTCTTTAACTGACCTTCTCGTTAGAGAGACATTTAGAGAGACGAGCGCAATCTCTCTAATCATGGGCTCCACTCTTTAAGGTGCACACTTCCTAACCGTGCCCTAAGTTGCGGTGAAATAGTCCCCAATTAACCTGCCAAAAAGGAACGGGTTTATTTTGGATGGTTTTATCTGGTGAAACGCCGAGCCCCACACCAACAACCGCCACAGCTCCATATGAGGCAAATGAACCAGCGGCGTCTATCCCAAATCTTAAGTATTTGTTCGATAGAACGACCCTCGGCGGCTCCTGCTAGACTGGTAGATTCCCAACCGTCCATCCAGGAGCCTCAATGTCGCGCAAGCCCGCCTACAAGCAAGTACTTTCCATCGGCACCGCCGTGGTGTTGGGGTTTGCGCTGTTTACGGGATCGCTCGACGGAGCTCCCAAGCTACTGTCGCCGCAAAGCGATGAACAGGCGGCGGCTCTGGCCGAAAAACAAAACGAGAGTCCCAGCCGCACCGACAACGAGGCAGACCTGGTTGCCCGGCTCGAATCGGGAACGGCGAGCTCCCCAGACCCTCAAAACGGCCAGGACTCTGGCGATGGCTCCGATTCCGCCGCAACCGACACCGATGACGACGTTTCCGCGGACAGTGCCGCCACCCCCATCGACGAGGTCGAAAACCCCGACCTCAACCGCGCCCGCGGTGTTTATCTCAGCAGCATTCCCGACTACGCCGGCAACCCCTACGTTGCCCTTCGCGCCGACAGCACGCACCCGCTAGGCACACCATCATTCACGCTCGATGAATACGAGCGCGCTGCAGAAGAGGGCTGCTTTAAGAAGTTCTCCAAGCTCGACAGCCTGGGCCGCACCCGCAAAGCGCTCGCCTGCGTGGGCCCCGAATCACTCGGTCAAGGCGAGCGCGGCGATATCTCGCGTATCCATCCCGCTGGATGGCGCCAGCAGCGCTACGACTTTATTCCGGGCCAGAGCCTCTACAACCGCTGTCACCTTATCGCCTGGTCGCTCTGCGGCGAAAACGCCAACCGCAAGAATCTCCTCACCGGCACGCGCTATCTCAACGAGACGGGCATGCTGCCGTTTGAAGAGCAGATTCTCGGCTACATCCACGACACGGGCAACCACGTGCTCTACCGTGTCACGCCCATGTACAACGAAGAGGAACTTGTCTGCCGCGGCGTGCGCCTTGAGGCGCAATCGGTCGAGGACCACGGAAAGACCCTGTGCTTCCACGTGTACTGCTACAACCTGCAGCCGCATGTGCAGATCGACTACGCTACCGGCCGCAACCAGGCATCCGGAGACTAGTGCCGGACGCGCCACCCGTAACCAGAAAAATGATCCGTTTTCCTCTGTCCCCAAGGGATCAAATAAGGCCGCCCCGGTTACCCAGGGCGGCCTTTTCGTCAGCACCTACATTGCAGGCAAAATCGCACGCTACTTGGCGCGACCCTCCTCATAGCGCTCGACCAGCTTGGCCTGAACGTCATAGGGAACCTGCTCGTAGCCGGCAGGCTTCATGGTAAAGTCGCCCGTGCCGCGCGTGATAGAGCGCAGGCGCGTCGAATAATCCGTCAGCTCTGCCAGCGGCGCCTGGGCGATGACCACGGTGTCGCCGCGCTCATCGGTCTCCATGCCCGTCACGCGACCGCGCGATGCCGAGATGTCGCCCATCACGGCGCCGGCGTAGCTCTCGGGGATAGTCACCGTGATTTCCTCGATGGGCTCCAGCACCACCGGATCGGCATCGGCGCATGCCTTGCGCAGGCCGATGCGAGCCGCCGCGCGAAACGCCATCTCGTTGGAGTCGACGCTGTGATACGAACCGTCGTACACAGCCACGCGAATGCCCGTAAGCGGGTAGCCGGCAATAATACCGTCCTTCATGGTCTCCTGGACGCCCTTGTCCACGGCGGGGATCAGCGAGCGCGGAATGCGGCCGCCCACGACCTCATCCACAAACTCGTAGCCGTCGCTCGTGCCGTCGGGCCCAATAAGCGGCTCCACGCGCAGCCAGCAGTCGCCGTACTGACCGGCGCCACCGGTCTGCTTCTTGTGGCGACCCTGGGCGCTCGCCGTGCGGCGGATGGTCTCGCGATACGGAATGCGGATCGGCACGCTCTTGGCCACGACCTTGGTGCGATCCTCCAAACGGTTAAGCAACACCGAAACCTGCGCCTCACCAACGGCGGAGATGATAGTCTGGCCCGTCTCCTCGTCACGATCGATGCTCATGGTCGGATCGGCCTTGCATGCCTTCTCGATAAACGTGTAGAGCTTCTCTTCGTCGCCGCGGTTCTCGGCCTCGATGGCAATACGGTACTGCGAGTTGGGGAACTTAAACGCCGCTGCCTCGACCTTACCGGTAATGGAGAGTGTATCACCCGTCTCTGCCGCCAACTTGGGCGCCACGATAATGTCGCCGGCATAGGCATGGCCAACCTCGGTCATATCGCGGCCGCACATCACATACAGGTGAGCCAGACGGTCGCCCTTGCGCGTGCGCGCGTTGACCAGCTCAAGGCCCGGCTCAAGCGTACCCGTCAGCACCTTGATAAAGCTGATGCGACCCTGCTGCGGATCGGCCAGGGTCTTAAACACAAAGGCCACCGGGCGGTCATCATCACTCGAAATCTTGAGCGAATCGCCGTCGATAAGCGGCATCTCGCCGTAGTCGGTCGGCGCCGGGAAGTACGTCGCGATGTCGTCCATCAGCGAGTTGACGCCCTGCTCCTTAATGCAATCGCCCGCAAAGACCGGCACAAAGATGCGCTCGGCAATCGCCTTCGACAGCAAGCCCTCAAGCTCCTCCTGCGTCAGCGTCTCCTCGCCTTCCAGGTACTTCATCATCAGCTCATCGTCGGCCTCGGCCACCAGCTCGCACAGATGGTCATGGGCCTCCTCGGCCTGGGCACGATACTCCTCGGGAATCTCCGACTCAACGGCTTCGGTGCCGTTGCAATGGCGCGCCTTCATGCGCACCAGGTCGATGATGCCGTCAAAGTCCTCGCCCTCGCCCCAGGGAAGGGTCACGGCGCCTAGGCGCGTGCCAAAGCGTTCCTGCAGCAGGTCCATCGTGGTCGCAAAGCTGGCCTCGGAGCGCGACAGGCGGTTTACGAACACCGCACGCGCCAGGCGCAGGTCCTCTGCGGCATACCAGAGCTTAACCGTCGTAGGCTGCGGGCCGGCCTCGGCGTCGACCACAAACAGAGCCGTCTCGCAGACGCTCATCGCGGCAAAGGCGTCGCCGATAAAATCGGGGTAGCACGGGGCATCGAGCACATTGATGCGGGCGCCCTTCCAGTCGATCGGCGCGATGGTCGTCGAGATGGAAAATGAACGCTTGACCTCTTCAGGGTCATAGTCGAGCGTGGGCTTGGTGCCGTCGTGGCCGCCCAGGCGGGCGGTCTTGCCGGAAAGGTGGAGCATGGCCTCGGCGAGTGAAGTCTTGCCCACCCCGCCTTGGCCTACGAGCACCACGTTCCTTACGTTACCGGTCTTGGGAGCACCCATGATGACCTCCTTGCAGGGCCGCGCGCAATGCGCGACGCCAACGGGGAGAGTTCGCGGTCGGTGCCATCCCGGGAGCAGCATGGTCGGCAGCCGAGCCGACTCACCCTCCAAATGTCCTATGCCACCACCCTACCCTCACGGGCGGCTGTCCATGCATACCTTTCGGCGCACGTATGAATACAGGCGGCGAGAGGAAGAGACAAGCTTGTGAGGCGATTATTGAACCCCGTCGATGCAAACAAAAAGCCGCCACAGACCGTAAGACCTGCGGCGGCTTCGCCTCAATTAATAGTTGAGTAAATACCTGAGCCTACCCCTCGATACGGCTCAAGAACTCACGGGTACGTTGCTCACGCGGGTGATTGATAACCTGCTCGGCCGGACCCTCCTCGACAATGCGGCCTCCGTCCATAAAGACCACGCGATCGGCAACATCGCGCGCAAACTGCATCGCGTGGGTCACGATCACCATCGTCATATTCTGCGCGGCAAGGTCTTTAATGACACGCAGCACCTCGGCCGTTAGCTCGGGATCGAGCGCCGAGGTCGGCTCGTCAAAGAACAGGATCTCCGGGTCGAGCGCCAAGGCGCGGGCGATACTCACGCGCTGCTGCTGGCCGCCCGAAAGCTCACACGGCACCTTGTTCTCGTTGCCCACAAGCCCCATCTGAGCAATCAATTCATGCGCACGAGCTTCCGCCTGCTCGCGCGGGCGCTTAAGCACGCGGATCGGCGCGTCGATGATGTTTTTCATCACGGTATAGTGCGGGAACAGGTTGTAATTTTGGAACACCAGGCCGAATCGCGAGCGCGCCTGTTTGGGCACATCGCCCTTCGCATAGACCGCGCCCGAACCCGCATCCGTCGCAACGGCAAGGTCACCAAACGAGAGCGAGCCTCCGTCGAGTGTCTCGAGTAGCGTGGCACACCGCAGCAGCGTGGACTTGCCGCCACCCGAAGGCCCGATAATCGCCACGACCTCGCCACGCTTAACCTCAAGCGAGATATCCCTGAGCACCTCATTGCCGCCAAACGCCTTGCGCGCGTTTTCGATTTTCATCACTGAGTTAGTCATGATAATAGTCCAGCTTCTTTTCGGCGGCGCCCAGCAGCATCTCGACCACAAAGTTAAAGACCCAGTAGATCAACGCCGCAATCGCAAACGGCACCATGCTCACTTGCGAGGCGACCAGCGCCTTGGCCGTCGAGAACATCTCCCCCACGCCGATGGCAAACGCCAGCGACGTATCCTTGACCAGCGTGATGATCTCATTGCCCATCGCCGGCAAAATGCGCTTGGCAACCTGCGGCATCACGATATACAGAAACGTCTGCATGCGCGAATAGCCCAGTACCTCGGCTGCCTCGTATTGACCGCGCGGAATGGACTGCAAGCCCGAGCGATAGATCTCGGCAAAGTAACCGGCGTAGTTGATGATGAACGCTACGACGCACGCCGTCCACTTGGAATCGGGCGTGAGCGAAATGCCAAACACGTAGTACGGGGCAAAGTAGATGGCAAACATCTGCAGCATGAGCGGCGTACCGCGCATGACCGAGATATAGATGCGCGCAATCCAGCGAAGCGGCGCGATTTTGCTCATGCGCATAAACGCCACGGGAATTCCCAGCGGAATCGACCCCAGCAGCGTCAGCACAAACAACTGCAAACTGACCAAGAATCCCTGGCCAAGCATTTGCATCATGACTTGAATAGACATTACTTGAGCACCCAATTATCGAAAGATAGACCATAGCTTGAATACTTGTCGCACAGGTCCTTGACCGTGCCGTCCTCATAGAGTGCCTTGAGCGACTCGGTCACGGCATCGGCCGACTTGGTGTCGCCCTTTTTAAAGCCGACGGCGTAGTGCTCGCTGGACAGCGGCTTGTCGAGCTGCGTATAGGCATCGGGCTTTGCGGCAAGCTGATACTGAGCGATTGAGAGGTCACAGGCAACGGCATCGACTGCACCACTTTCGAGCTGCATAAAGGCCGTGTTGTACTCACCGATGGTATCGAGCGTGGCAAACGTCGCCGCCAGATCCTTCTGGTCACCCTCGAGCACATCCTGCGCAGCGGAATCGGTCTGGGTAATCACGGTCTTGCCGGCAAGATCGTCCCAGCTCTTGATGCCTGCATCCTTCTTTACCACCAGCACCTGCTCGTTGAGCATGTACGGCTCGGAGAACGTGTAGTCGTCCTCGCGGCCCTCCATGGTAAAGCCGTTCCAGATGCAGTTGATGGCGCCCGAGTTAAGCAGCGTATCCTTGGCGTCCCAGTCGATGGCCTCGTATTTGACCTCCCAGCCCTGCTTATCGGCAACAGCCTTGGCCAGATCGAGATCAAAGCCGGTGTACTCGCCATCGTCGCCCACAAAGCCGTACGGAGGATAGGACTTATCAAAGCCCACCACGAGCTTCTTGGACTCCGCAGCGCCCTTCACATCCTTGGCTGCGGCAGAACCGGCAGCAGAGCCTTTATCGGCACCGCCGCCACAACCAACCAGGCCAAGGCCTAGAACCGTGGCGAGCGAGCCGGCTAGACCAACAAACTGACGACGAGACATATCGGTGTTCATGGTATTCCCCCTTGATGGCACTTTAGTTAAGTAAAGTGAGTCGTGTAACGTCCAGAATCATACACTCTACCTTGATAAAGTACAAGGGAGAGGTTGCCCGGCGTGGGCGGGGAGCGGCGCGTAATTAAGTTTCCTGCTCTACAGTCCTGCGCAAGACGGAAA
>CABUMZ010000006.1 GCA_902492825.1 uncultured Collinsella sp. | reverse complement strand
ACTTGATGGTGCGGACCATCTGAGAGGTGTAGGAGTTCTCGTTGTCGTACCAAGAGGTGACCTGAACGAGGGTCTGGCCGTTGCCGAGGTCAGAGCACATGGTCTGAGTGGCGTCGAAGATGGAGCCGTGGGTCTCGCCGACGATGTCGCGGGAGACGATCTGGTCCTCGTTGTAGGCGAAGGTCTCGGGGATGGTCTCGGCGTAGGCCTTCATGGCAGCGTTGACCTCGTCGACGGTGACCTTCTTGTCAACGACGGCGTAGAGGTTGGTCAGCGAGCCGGTCGGCGTCGGGACGCGCTGGGCGGCACCGATGAGCTTGCCGTTGAGCTCGGGGAGAACCAGGCCGATGGCCTTGGCAGCGCCCGTGGTGTTCGGGACGATGTTCTCGGAGCAGGCGCGGGAGCGACGGAAGTTGCCCTTGCGCTGCGGGCCGTCGAGCGGCATCTGGTCGCCGGTGAAGGCGTGGATGGTGGTCATGATGCCGGACACGATGGGAGCGAAGTCGTTCAGACCCTTGGCCATCGGGGCGAGGCAGTTGGTGGTGCAGGAAGCAGCGGAGATGATGTTGTCCTCAGCGGTCAGCGTCTCATGGTTGACGTTGTACACGATGGTGGGCAGATCGCTGCCGGCCGGAGCGGAGATGACGACCTTCTTGGCGCCAGCGTTGATGTGGGCCTGAGCCTTAGCCTTGCTGGTGTAGAAGCCGGTGCACTCGAGAACGACGTCGACGTCAAGGTCGCCCCAAGGCAGGTTGTTAGCGTCGGCCTCCTTGTAGATCTTGATCTCCTTGCCGTCAACGGTGATGGAATCCTCGCCAGCAACGACCTCGTGATCGCGAGCGTAGTTGCCCTGCGTGGAGTCGTACTTCAGCAGGTAAGCGAGCATATCGGGAGAGGTGAGGTCGTTGATAGCGACGATCTCGGAGCCCTCATGACCGAACATCTGACGGAAAGCCAGACGACCGATGCGACCGAAGCCGTTAATAGCAACCTTTACTGCCATTGTGTCTCCTTTCGTAAGGCCCCCGCGAGCTACAGCGCCCGCCGTTGAGGCCCACAAACTAACCACTCGCCTAATATACCTTTTTTTTGACTTGAATTTCACGAGAATGCTCGAAATTGAAAATCAAATTTACGTTAAAACGTTTTAAATACTAAAATAGCAGCTAAATCCATATATAAGTCGTTACTTCAAACTACCTGTTTGCTTCAATGAGCTTTTCAAGCCGTAAAACACGATGGTAGAGGGCTGACTTCGACAAGGGAGGGTCAGCCATCTCCCCCAAATCACGCAGCGACAGATCGGGATAGCGCTCGCGCAGGTCGCAAAAGACCGCCAAGGCATCCGGAAGCGCATCACGAAGGCCACGCTGCTCGAGCTCATCGATAAGCGCAAGCTGATGTTGGGCGGCACCGGCGCTTCTGGTCTGGTTGGCGAGCTCGGCGTTCACGCGACGGTTCACATCGTTCTTAACCAACTTGACCGCGCGCGCCTCCTCAATCTCGGCAACGCTGCGCTTGGCGCCAATCAGCTTTAATAGATGCTCGATTTCCTCGGCGCTCTTAATGTACACGGCATATGACCCCCGCCGTGCATTAACACGAGCATGGACCCCAATCTGCTCCAACAGATCGCAAAGCCCCTTGGCATATTGCTCGCCCTGCACAGCAATCTCCAAATGAAAATCGCCGCGTGGATCGGCCACGAAGCCGCCCGCGATGAGCGCGCCGCGGATATAGGCAAGCCTGCAGCAGGGACGGGCAACGATATGCCGGGGCACGCCGGCGACAAGTCCTCCCCTACGGTCGAGGATACCCAGCAGAACCAAGGCCTTATCCAGGTCTGGCTGATCAGGCAAGGTGATGAGGTAGTTTCGAACCTTATGCAATACAGATTTACGGACGGTGAACTCCGTTTTGAGCTTAAGGATACGATGCGTCAGCGTGATCATCGTGCGCGCGACGGCTCCCGTCTCAGTCGCAACCGTCAAACGATACCGCCCAGAGCCGGTAAGCGAGAGCGTACCGCTCACGCGCGTGAGGGCGGCAAGCGTCGACAAGTCGCAGTATTCACATTCGGGTTCGCAGCGCGCAAGCTCGTCGCGCACCTCAGCGGTAAACGACATGCAGGCCTATGCCTTCGTGTTGGCGCGCGACAGGTCGCGGTGGGAGATGCTCACATGATACTGAGCGCCTTCCAGGTAACGGGCCGTGGCCTCGGCAATGGCAACGCTGCGGTGCTGGCCGCCCGTGCAGCCGATGGCGATAGAAAGCTGCGGCTTACCCTCCGCGATATAACCGGGCATGACCGTATCGAGCAGCTGTGTCCAAGCCTTCCAAAACTCCTGCGTCTTGGGATGGTCCAGAACAAAATCGGAGACCTTTTTATCGAGACCGGTCATCGTGCGCATCTCGGGATCGTAGAACGGATTGGGCAGGAAGCGGACGTCGATCATAATATCCGCTTCGACGGGCATGCCGTGCTTAAAGCCAAACGAGAACACGTGGACATCCATAAGCTGCTGGTCGGACAGCTCGGAAAATGCCATACGCAGCTTGTTGCGCAGCGCAGAGGTGCGCAGACGGCTCGTGTCGATAATCATATCGGCTCGATCGCGAACGCCCTGCAGCTGCAGACGTTCACGCTGAATAGCGTCGGCCGTGGTCTCCCCCGGCTTTGCAATGGGATGGCGACGACGGTTTTCGCTATACCGGCGAATCAGCACCTCGTCAGACGCCTCGAGAAACACAATGTCGCAGCTCATCTCGCGCTCTTCCAGTGCGGCAACAGCATCGAGCAGTTCATCGAACAAGCCCTGGCTACGCAGGTCGCAGGTAACGGCAAGGTGCCTGCCCACGCCCGTATTGATGCCAACGAGCTCAGCAAGCTGGGCAATCAGGCGTGGGGGCAGGTTGTCGATACAAAAATAGCCCATGTCCTCAAACACATGCATGGCTTGCGTTCGGCCCGAGCCGGACATTCCGGTGATGATAACGATATCGGGGATACGCTCCGAGCGCTCCGCCGCATCCATGGCATCTCCCTTTTGCATGTGTGCCTCCTAAAATAAGCGCGGGACCCGGCCAGCGGATCCCGCGCGATCAATTGCCTTTATTGAGTATACCGCCCCAAGCGGATACAAGGCCCGTCTTACGCCTCAAGCGCAGCCTTGAACCAACTTGTAATACTCGTGGGGTGCGTGATAGCGGTGCCGACGACAACGGCCCACGCGCCGGCGTCGATTGCAGCGCGAGCCTCCTCGGGCGTATGCACGCGACCCTCGCAAATGATGGGAAGGCCGGGAAATTCCTCGGTCGCCTGACGCAGGAGCGGCAGGTCGGGGCCATCGGCCATGGTGCAGTCGATGGCGGCGACACCGTGAGAGAGTGTGGTGGATACCAGGTCGAAGCCCATATCAACCGCACGGCGAATGTCCTCGATGGTGGCACAATCCGCCATCAGGAGCACACCCTCCTCGTGCAGCGGGCGGAAGGTATCCTCGACCGACTTGCCATCGGGACGCGGACGATCGGTGGCGTCGATCGCCACGATATCGGCACCCGCAGCAACGCAGGCACGAGCGTGACGCAGCGTCGGCGTGATGTAAACGCCCTCGTGCCCGTCCTTCCACAGACCGATGACGGGAACCTCACAGCGACCCTTAATGGCGGCAATGTCGGCAAGGCCCTGGCAGCGAATGGCGGCGGCGCCGCCAAGCTCGCAAGCGCGAGACATTTGAGCCATGGTCTCGGGCGTACGAAGCGGCTCGCCCATATACGCCTGAACGCTCACGACGAGCTTGCCCTTCAGGGACTGGATCAAAGGATCAACGGTCATGTTCGACTCAACCTTTCTCAAAACAGCCTTCTGAGACACCGCACCTTGACGTTCAAACCGTCGCTCGCGTACCGAAGTACGCTTCGCTCCTCTTTCACGTCAATCTGCGGCACCTCAGAAGGCGCACTTGGTAGTTATGTTTACTTCAACGATGCAAGAAGGTGTTCGGCGGCACCGATGAGCGGCGCGTCGCCCTCCAGAGAGCCGATGAGAATCGGCGTGTCCTGAAGCGGGTCGAGCGCCTGGCTGGCATAGCCCTCGTGCACCGAGTCCTTCCACGTCTGTGAACGCCAATCGGGACCTTGGTGAATCACGCCGCCCGAAAGCACGATGACCTCAGGGTCCAGGATGTTAGCGAGCGAGCCCAGGCTGGCGCCCAGCGCAAAGCCCGCGTCATGAATGACCTCGGTCGCCTTTGCGTCGCCTGCGCGGCACAGGTCGTTCACGTCACGGCCGACCGAAGGACGGCTGGGGTCGACGCGGCCAAAACGCTCATCGTACATGCGCCCGATTGATGTTCCGGAAGCAACCGACTCCAGATGGCCGGAACGCCCGCAGGCGCAGGGAATGCCGGCGGCAGCCGAGCACTCGATGTGGCCCATATGGCCGGCAGCACCATGGAAGCCCTGCATCACGCGGCCGTTCTCGACATATGCGCCGCCGATGCCCGTACCGATGCCCAAACACAAGACGGAGAACTTGCCCTTGCCGACGCCCCAGTGGGCCTCGCCCAGAGCATGAGCCTGCACGTCGCCTACAACGGCAACGGGAAGGCCGAGGTCCTCGCGCAGACGCGGCCCCAACTGAACGCCGGACCAGCCGGGCATAATCTCATTGGCATACGCGATGGCGCCCGTCTTGGGGTCGACGACACCGGCAGCGCCGATGCCAACTCCGAGGACCTCGACATCGGGATTTGCCTCAAGAGCTGCCTTGATAGACGCCTCGATGCGCTGGAAGACCGCTTCGCCACCCTCCTGGGCCTCGGTGGGAACCTCGGCCTCAAAAACAGGATGGGGCACACTACCGTCAGCCGGGTACTCCATGATGGCAGTCGCGATCTTAGTTCCGCCGATATCGACAGAGCAGACGTACTTGTTCTCCATGTCGCTCTCCTTAGGAGATAAAAAACAACTACAGGAAATGCGCCGTCAGGCTAGCCGTCACAGCGCGGAAAAGGTTTTCCAGGTGCCCGAGATCGCCAAGAAACCGTGTGACCATTGATCTAATGGGTCATGGCCGCACGGTTGAACGGCGAGGTCGGGTGCCCGGGGAAGCTTTACAGGAGACCGTTGTCCTGGAGGACCTTCTTAATCGCCTCGACGTTCTCGCCGGTCATGGCCTTCACCGGGCGCGGCATGGTCGGGCTGTCGAAGATACCCATGAGGTTCATAGCGGTCTTGAAGGCGCCGACGCCACCGGCATAACCCTGGACGCCCGAGGTGACATCCCAGATGTGCGAAATCTCATTGAGGCGATCCTGCTCGGCCTTGACGGTAGCCCAGTCACCAGCCTGAGCGGCCTTCCACTGACGCACGTAGCCCTCGGGCTCAACGTTGGCGAGACCCGGAACGGAACCGTCGGCGCCACCGAGGTAGGCGCCGTCGACAACAACCTCGTGACCGGTGAGGATGCTCATCGGATGGCCGTTCTTCTCGTTCTCCTGAACGAGGTAGCGGAACGAGATGTCATCACCCGAGGAATCCTTGACGCCGGCCAGAACGCCCTCGGCACCGAGCTTGGCAAGGAGCTTCCACGGGAGCTTGGTGTGGACACACACGGGGATGTCATAGGCGAAGATGGGCAGGTCGAGTTCCTCATGCAGGATGCGGAAGTGCTCCTCGACCTCGGTCATGCCCTGCAGGGCATAGAACGGGCAGGTGGCGACAAGCGCATCGGCGCCCAGCTCCTGAGCGACCTTACCGTGCTCGATCATGCGCTCGGTCTCGGTGTCGATGATGCCGACCAGAACGGGAACGCGGTGGTCGACGATACGGACGGCCTCGGCGATGATCTGACGACGGCGCTCGTCGGTGGAGAAGACGACCTCGCCCGAGGAGCCCAGGAAGAACAAGCCATCGACGCCGGCATCGATCATGCGGTTGATGCTGCGCTCAAAGGAGGCAACATCGAGCTGGTGGTCTTCGGTATCGGGAACAACGACGGGAGGGATAACGCCGGTGAATTTCTGAGTTGCCACAAGAATCTCCTTAGTTGTCTGGTGGGCAGCCCTATGCCGCCCACTCTTGTTGGCAGTGTCCAGGCCGTCTAGGCCAAAGAACACGAGTAGAACGTTTGGTTAAAAAAGTCGACGACTTCGTTTTCGAACGCATTGATGCGCTCGTGAGCGTATTTGGCATAGATGATATGTCTCCGGTCACACTCAAGACCGTTGAATACGGCAAACTGATCCTTGGGATCGCTCACGGTATCCATGAGCGATGTGCCCATGAGCACCGATCCGCGCACCCGAGACGACAGCGCCTCGAGGCCGCCAGGAAGCGGATTGGCAACCGCCGTGCAGGCGAGACCCCGCTCGTCCAGAGCAGAAACCGCCAGCGCGACTCCGCCGCCTAGACCCTCGCCCCATGCAAAGATGCGGTCGGGGTCCATGCCATCAAGATTGCGCGCCACCTTCGCCAGCGCGCAACCCCAACGGACGCGCTCGACAAAAGCGGGCGAAGAAATCCCCCGCTGCAGGTCGTCCGCACCAGCAACATCGTCATCCAGCGCGAGGACGGCATACCCCATGGCGGCAAATCTCGTCATGTGATGCCAGCCGCGCACAGGCCGATCGATATCGTGGAACATCAGGCACAGCGGCACGCGCTCAGACACTCGGGCACGACCGACAGGCTCGATCAAACGAGCGTGAATCGCATCGTCACCGAGCTCAAAGGAGACCTCCGAGTAACGGGCGCAGGGGTTAACAAAGTCAATCGCCGTAATGGCCAGGCCTTGAATCTCAAGATTCGAAGCGCATGTCTCTAAATCAGAAACATCTGCTTGGACATCACCGCGCCAGTCCCGATATTCTGCGAGCCTTGACGAAACCGTTCCAGGAATTCCCACGAGCCCGGGGACAATCAGCTCATTAACATTGCTCTCGCACTTAGACATGAGCCTCCCCTCCCTTGCAGAAAAACGGAATGATCAGATCGTCAAAATCCTGAATCTCCTCGTGGCCAAAGCCTTCAAAGAACTCATGACGCTTTTCGCAGGTCAGGTTGTTATAGACCGCAAACTGCGTCGCTGGCGGGCAGACGATATCGGCTGTGCCGGTGCCAAACAGCACGGGGCATTTGACCATAGGGGCAAAGTTCTTGGAATCGAAGTACGCCAGCTTGGCATAGGCTTCGTCAATACGAGTCGAGTCCTCGTCAAACCAGCGAGACCAATAGCGCAGGCCCTCGTAGGCAATGTCGTCGGCATCCAAATCCCAGACTAGGCGGAAATCTGACAGGAAGGGATAGAGGATGGCGGCACGATTGATAAGCTCGCTGTTAAGCGCACAGGTCGCAATGCCCAAACCGCCGCCCTGCGACGCGCCGTTCACAAACACACGCGCAAGATCGATGCCCTCGAGCTCGCGAACGATGCGGCACAGGATGCGAATATCTTGGTGCAAGCGGACATAGTAGAGGTTGGCCGGGTCGCCGTCGATACCGGCGACGATATGACCGGCAACCGTTGTGCCCTCAAATCCACCAATGTCCTCGGAGGGACCTCCTTGGCCGGGGCAGTCGAGGGCGATGAGTGCCATGCCCATTCCCGCAAACGACGCCTGCTCAAACCAGCTGCGGCTTGCACCCGGATACCCATGGAACTGAAGTACCAATGGCACGGGCTCGTCCGAGACGGGTTTAAGGTACTTGGCATGCAGGCGCGCGCCACACATGCCGGTATACCAGAGGTCGAAAAGCTGGCAGGTCGCGGCATCGGTGGCCGATGCCGTCTCGATCGCATAGTCAAGCCCGACGGCGTCGGCCTCGGCCATGCGATCCTTCCAAAAGAGATCGAAATCTGATGGACGGGGCATGGCGCCTCGATATTCATCAAATTGATGTTGTAGCTCCTGAGCACTTGGCATGGCTCGTGAACCCAACCTTTCGAAATCGCAACGGAGGTGCGCCCGGCAAGGGAACCGGGCGCACGGGAGGGAAAGCGAGGCTACTCGCCGAGCTTGGGATGCAGCAGCGACGGCGCAGCGCCGAGCAGCATCTTGGTGTAGGGGTCCTGGGGGTGCTGGAAGACCTGCTTGGCCTCGCCCTGCTCGACGATCTTGCCACCATTCATAACGATGATGTCGTCAGAGATATAGCGGACCGTCTGGATGTCATGGCTGATGAACACCATGGCCAGGCCGAGCTCCTTCTTAAGGTCGGTCAGCAGGTTCAGAATCTGTGCGCGGACCGAAACGTCCAGAGCCGAGGTGGGCTCGTCGGCGATGATAGCGTCGGGGTTCAGCGACAGGGCACGGGCAATTGCCACGCGCTGGCGCTGGCCGCCCGAAAGCTGACCGGGAAGAACCTCGGCAGCGGAGCTGGGCAGACCGGTGAGCTCCAAGAGTTCCTTGACGCGCTTCTCCTGCTCGGCCTCGGTACCCAGGTTGTGGACGCGCATGGGGTCGAGCAGCTGCTCGCGAACGACCATGCGGGGGTTGAGCGCCGTGGCCGGGTTCTGGAACACGACCGAGATGACGCGACCCATGTGGCGACGGTCCTCGGCGGTACGTTTGGTAACGTCCTTGCCCTTAAAGTAGACCTTGCCGCTCGTGGGGGCCTGCAGGCCGCACATGACGTTAGCGGTGGTGGACTTACCGCAACCGGACTCGCCGACGATGCCGATCGTCTGACCGGGCATGAGCTTAATCGTTACACCCTGGACGGCGTGAACCAGGTTGGGGTGCAGAATCGAGCCGGTACGGGTCCTAAAGGTGACGTGGACGTCATCAAGGAAGATGATCGGCTCGACGCCGTTGACTGCGGTCTCGCTCATCTACATCACCTCCGCGTGAGGGGTCAAACCATTTGCCTTGAGCACCTCGTCGGGGAGCTCGGAATAGAAGTGCTCGGTGCCGGGCACGCGCTTGAAGACCGGACGGGTGTCCAGGCCAATACGCGGATGGCTCGAGCGGGGCGCGAAGCGATCGCCCTTGGGGAAATCGCGCGGACTCGGAACGGCGCCGGGCACCTGGTGCAGGCGGCCCGAACCGCTCTCGATGGACAGAACGGAGCCCAGAAGACCGCGGGTGTACTCGTGGATCGGGTTCGTGAGCAGCTCCTTGGTGGGCGCCTGCTCGATAACCTGACCAGCGTACATAACCGTGATGTTGTGGGCGACCTCGGCGACCAGCGCCAGGTCGTGCGAAACGAAGATCATGGCAAAGCCGAGCTTGGCCTGAAGATCGTTGAGCAGCTTGATGACCTGCTTCTGGACGGTAACGTCCAGAGCGGTCGTGGGCTCGTCGCAGATGACCAGCTTGGGGTCGCGGGTAAGGGCCATAGCGATCAGGACACGCTGACGCTGGCCGCCGGAAAGCTCGTGCGGATAGCTCTCGAGCGTGCGCTTGGGATCGAGGCCGACGAGCTCCAGGAGCTCCTCGGCGCTGCGGGTTCCGCCGCGCTTGGTGAGCTGCTTCATCTGGGCAGAGATGAGCATGGAGGGGTTGAGCGAGGACAGGGCGTCCTGATAGACCATAGCGATATCGGTACCGCGCAGGCCGAACCACTCCTTCTTGCTCATCTTGAGCAGGTCACGGCCTTCCCAGAGGACCTCGCCGGAAAGGTGCTCGTCCTCATCGGTCAGGCCCATGATGGCCAGCGTGGTGATGGACTTACCGCAACCGGACTCGCCCACCAGGCCCATGGTCTGACCAGGACGGACGTCAAAGTTGACATGGTCGACGACGTTGATATCACCGTGATGCTCAAACTGGATGCAGAAGTCACGGACCGAGAGAATCGGTTCGACAGACTCGTCGGGCACATGGCGATCGTCACGCTTGAGCTCAACATCGCGCAGGGCGCCAAGGCGAGCGGAGAGGGACTGGGCCTGCTCCTTGTAGGCGCGAACGGGGTCGGAGACCAGCAGGTCGGCCTCGCGACGCTTGGAGGAATCGGTCGGATCCAGGGCGGCGGAGGGAGCAGCGGCCATGGCGTCGGTAATGCCCTCGGAGAGGATGTTGAGCGCCAGGCAGGTAATCATGATGGCCAGACCCGGGAACAGCGCCTGCCACCAACGGCCGGCAAGCACGCCGCCGCGGGCGTCGGCGAGGATGTTGCCCCAGGTAGCGGTGGGCTCCTGAATACCAGCGCCGATGAAGGTCAGCGAGGCCTCGAAGATGATGGCGTCGGCGACCAGGGTAACGGTGAAGACCATGATCGGGGCGATGCAGTTACGCAGAACATGCTTGATCAAAATCCACGGAGCCTTGGCGCCGGAAACGATGACCGCACGGACATAGTCCTCGCCGTACTCGGACACGATGTTGGCGCGCACGATACGGGCAATCTGCGGAGTGTACATGAAGCCGATGGCGAAGATGATCGACGGCACGGAGTTGCCCAGGATGGAGACGAAGACGGCCGCGAGGGCGATGCCGGGGATGGACATGATGATGTCCAAGATACGCATGATCGTCTCGGAGACGGCCTTGCGCGAAACCGCTGCAAGGGCGCCCACGACCGAGCCGCAGACCAGAGCCATGGCAGTGGCGCCAAAGCCGATGATCAGCGAGTAACGACCACCGTAGAGCATACGCGACAGAATGTCGCGGCCCTTATCGTCGGTACCGAAGATAAATCCGTTGCCGGGAGCCTGGCGAGCCGTAAAGATCTCGACCGGGCTATAGGGGGCAAGAAGGGGCGCCAGAATCGCAGTCAGGGCGACCAGCACCAGCACGACGGCGGCAATCTTAGAAGACAACGTCATCTTCTTCCAGCCACCGAGCTTGAGCCCCTTGGAGGCAGCCTTCTCGAGCTGCTCGGTTTGCTTCTCTCGAATCTTTACCATAATCTACACCGTCCTGATGCGCGGGTTGATGAGCAGGTAGAGCATGTCAACCACGATGTTGATGATGATGAAGGCAAGAGCAACGACGATAACGACGCCCTGAACCAGGTTCGCCTCGTTGCCCTGAACGCCCTGCAGAATCGCGGTGCCCATGCCGGGGAGGTTGAAGATAACCTCGATGACGACGGCGCCGCCCATGAGGTAACCGATCTTAAGGCCGAGGGTGGTGACCGGGGTGATCAGCGCATTGCGAAGAACGTTGATGCCGACGACGACCTTCTCGGGAACGCCGGCGCCGCGAGCCATACGGACATAATCCTTGTCGAGCTCCTCGACCATGGCGGTACGCACGATACGAGTCATCTGGCCCGTCAGCGGAAATGCCAAGGCGATAGCGGGCATGATCATACGTCCCAGATAGCCAACCGGATTCGTGGTGAAGTGAGGCAGAGCACCCGATGCCGGGAGCACCTTAAGGTAGGAAGAGAACAGCAGGATCAACAGAACGGCAAGCCAGAACGACGGGGTTGCCAAGCCGGCGATGGAAAAGACGCGGATCACTTGGTCCGGCCATTTGTCGCGATACAGTGCCGCGATGACGCCGAGCAAAAACGAAACGACCGCACCGATGGCAAGACCGATGAAGGTCAGCTGCATCGTGACGGGCAGGGCCGTGGAGATGCGCTTGGCAACGGAGTTGCGAGCAGCACCATAGGTGCCCATGTCGCCATGGATCAAATCGCCCATATAGCGCACGTAGCGCACGGGCCAGGGGTCGTCCAGACCATACTTCTCATGGTACTCGGCAACCGCCTCGGGCGAGGCACCGTCACCCAACGCCGTGTAGGCGGGGTCGGTCTTGGAGAACGACATAAGGAAGAACACCAGGACGGTGACGCCCAATGCCATGATCGGCAGCGCCACAAGACGCCTTCCAATCAAACGTAGCAAGTTGTTCACGTTCTCTCCCCTTTCTTTTGTCGGTAGGACCAACTGGTATATGAGTACGGGTACTCATTACAAGACCCGAGCGACATCGTTGCCGCCCGGGTCTTTGTTTCAACTATGAGGATACGGTCCCAACGACCGACATCCTGCATACAGACTCAAGCGAGTCTTACGCCTTGACGGTCGCAACGCCCCTGAAGGACATGCTCGTCGTGCCGATGCCCTTGAAGCCATCGAGGGCCTCGCCGTTGGGCGCAGTGGACGGATCGTCCCAGAAAGCGGAGACGGTCTTGACATGGACAACGGGGTACAGAACGGCGTTGTCGGCAATGATGTCGAAGCACTCGTTCCACTTCTTCTGCTGCTCGTCGCCCTCGGCGGCAAGAGCCTCATCCATGAGGCCGTGGAGCTTCTGCCACTCAGCGGACTCCTTCCACGGGCAACGGGTCTGCATCCAGACGTTGTCGCCGTACCACCAGTTGAGCAGCAGGTCGGGGTCGGCGCCGAAGCAGGAAGGATCGCCAGGGGCAAGGAGGATATCGTAGGCCTCGCCGCCGTCGATGGCAGCGTAGGTGGCCGGCGAGGTATCGGTCTGGATGGTCACATCGAAGCCGAGAGCGTCGAGGTCGTTCTTGACCTGGGCGGCCATGCCCTTAATCTGCTCGTTGTCGGTGGTGCGCAGGGTGATAGCACCCGGGGTGATGCCAGACTCCTCGATGAGCTTCTTAGCCTTCTTGGCGTCGGTCTTGTACACCGTGGAAGCCTCATGATAGTTGGTGAAGCTCTTGGGCAGGTAGCAGCTGGCAGCGGTGGCAAGGCCGGCGAAGGTGTTGCTGACCATCTTCTCGGTGTCGAGCGCATACATGACAGCCTGACGGACCTTGACGTTGTTCCAAGGCTCCTTGGCTACGTTGAACATGATGAAGCGGGTGCCGAAACCCTGAACGTTATCGATCTTGCAGCCGGCGCTCTCAAGCTGGTCGACGGCGTCAGCGGTAACGAGCTCCATAACGAGCGTGGAGCCCTCCTGCTGAGCGGTAACGCGAGCGGTGGGGTCGGTCAGGATGCTGTACTGGATCTTCTTATCCTCGGCAGCATACTCACCGTTGTACTCGGGGTTGGGAACCAAGGTGATCTCGGTATCGGAGATAGAGTCGTACATCCAGGGGCCGGAGCCGATCGGCTGCTTGGCGCGATCCTCCTCGGTCTGGGTGGCCGGGGTAACGCGGACGATGGCCAGACGATCCTTGAGCAGGGAGAAGTTGGGGACCTTGGTCTTGACCGTCACGGTGCTAGCGTCCTTGGCCTCGATGGACTCGAAGGGCTGGAAGAACGGAGCATAGGTAGCGGAAGCGGCGCAAGCGGTGTAGGAGGCAACGACATCGTCAGCGGTGACCTCGGTGCCATCGGAGAACTTGGCGCCCTTGCGGATGGTGACCTCGAAAGTGGTGTCGTCCACAGACTTGGGATCGTCGGTGGCGAGCTCGTTGAAGGTGCTGTAGTCGTGGTAATCGATGCCGTAGAGGCCCTCGACGACGTGCCAGTTAGCACCCAGGCCCACAGCGGAGCCGGTGCTGGCGGGATCGAAGCTGGACGGAGCGTAAGCGGAACCAGCGGTGATCACGCCGCCGCCACGGTTGGCGGAATCGGTGGAACCGGAAGCGGAACCCTCGTCGCTAGAGCTGCCACCGCAGCCGGTGAGACCAAGCCCTGCGACAGCAGCGACGCTGCCGGTGAGGCCGAGGAACGAACGCCTGGACATACCCTTGTTGATGATGGCCATGTCTTCTCCTATCAATAGAGAATCTTACTCGGGAGCACCTAGACTTGCCCCCGCGCAACTTGCGGACGATATATACCTTACCTACCGACGAACCCAACTGAGGTGCCGCGCTCGGCGACCGATACATACATACGCTTGAACGGTATTTACTACCGTTCACCGAATTCGTTGACAAACGATTCGCCAGACAGTATGTATCGGCGAGGTGAGATATCAGTCTTCGTCAACCCGCAGGATAGCAGGGTTGTTCACCATGGCTAGTCAAACGTTTTAGCGTTAATAAAACCCGAAACCAGCAGGCAATCATGGCGAAATAAATGGTTGAAAATCGCGCAATCATGTATATCAGTTGTTTAGACTCGTGTTTAGCTATCGGAATGGCCAGCCGCCGCCTCGGCGCGCTCGGCATTCCATGCAACGAGCGCCTCGTGGACCGCCTTGGCAACATCGGCAGGTATGCCGCGAACTTCCGCGATCTCTTGCTCACTCGCCGCACGCAAACGCTTCATCGAGCCAAAATGGCGCATAAGGGTACGTTTTCTGGTGGGTCCCACACCTGGAACGTCATCGAGTACCGAAACCGTCATGGCTTTATCGCGCAACTCGCGGTGGAACGTGATGGCAAATCGGTGGGACTCATCGCGTACCTGTTTAATTAGATAGAGCGAAGCAGACCCGGTCGGCAGCACGACAGGAGTCTCGTCCCAAGGCACAAAAACTTCCTCGTCGGCCTTCGCCAAGCCACAAACTGGTATATCGAGCCCAAGAGCCTCAAGTTGCTTGATCGCAGCGGTCAATTGCGGCTTACCGCCATCGACAACGAGCAAATCGGGGCGCGAGCCAAAGCGCTCGTCGGCCATGCGCTCGGGAGCATAGCGTCGTCCCAAAACCTCGGACATCGACACGAAGTCGTTTGCCTCGTCCAATTCGGCCTGAATTTTAAAACGACGGTACTGGCTCTTGTCGGCGCGCCCGTTGGTAAATACCACCATCGAGGCGACCGTAAAGGTGCCATGCAGTGTAGAGATATCGAAGCACTCGATACGCAACGGCGGAGATGGCAGCGCCAACGCACTTTCGAGCTCCAGGAGCGCTTGATTGGTGCGGTCGTCAGCGTACCCCGTTCGCATCATGTAGCGCATGAGGGCATGGCGCGCATTTTTGGATGCCATATCGAGCAGACGGTGCTTTTCGCCACGCTGCGGCCTATGGAGATGGCAGGAACGCTCACGCTTGCCCGCAAGCCACTCCCCCAGCGCCTCCGCATCCTCAAGCTCGACCGAAAGGTTGACCTCAGCTGGAATATCAGCCGTCTCGTCGTAATAGCGCTTAAGAAAGCCCGACTGGAGCTCTTCCTCGTCAACATCAAGACCCTTGTCGAGAATGAACTCGCAGGTGCGAACTGTTCGGCCCTCGCGAACGACGAAGACGCAAGCGGCGGAGATGGTCTCCTCGCGATAGAACCCGATGACATCGATATCGACACTGGAGGGAAAAACGACTTGCTGACGATCGTCCAGACCCCTGATGACCTCCAAACGACGTTTGACGCGTGCCGCGCGCTCAAAGTCGAGCGCCTCGGCGGCATCCGTCATCTCCGAGGTCAGCTCATCGACGACATCCTTGCGATGGCCCGACAAAAAGCGCTCGACACGCTTGACGTTCTTGGCATAGTCTGCCGGGGAAATCGCGCCGACACACGCACCCGGGCCGCGCCCGACATGGTAGTCAAAGCAGGGACGCCCGTTTTGCGCGCAAATCATATTGACGATGTCTTCCTCGCCCTTGTGGGACTCGACGATACGACGACAACGACGCCACTCCGCACAGGATGCGGAGCAGATGGGGATAACCTTGCGCAGCGTATCTATCGTCTCACGTGCCGCACGGCTATCGGTATAGGGTCCAAAATAGCGCGTTCCCGGCTTATGACGCTCACGCGTATATTTGATAGCGGGATACAGGTCGCCCTTTGTAATGGCGATAAAGGGGTAGCTCTTGTCATCCTTGAGGTCGACGTTAAAGTACGGATGGTACTGACCAATCAAATTGCGCTCGAGCACCAACGCCTCATGCTCGGTCTCCACCACGATATAGTCAAAGCTCGCCACCAGCTGCATCATCAGCGGGATCTTTTGACGCTCATCCTGCAGTGTCACGTATTGACGCATGCGGGCGCGTAGGTTTTTCGCCTTGCCCACGTAGATGACATCGCCCTTGGCATCCTTCCAAAGGTAGCAACCGGGTTGTGTAGGAACGCGCGAAACCTGCTCGGCAAGCGTTGGAATGTTGTCGTGACCGGCCACGCGCACCTACTTGCGACGAAGCAGCGCCGAGACCTCGGGCATCTTAAGGACGACGGCAAGGCCAAAGGTAACAGCAAGCGAGACGACACCCGCAACGCAAACGTAACCAAGAGTAATCAGAATCGAGCCACCAAGTGCCCCGACAAAGAGTTCAAGCGCCCACATGACGCCGGCGCCTGCGGCAGCACCCAGGCCGCCGAGCAAAAGGCCAAAGAAACCGCCATGCAGGATAGATTTGACCTGAAGGCCACGCAAGCGACGACGCAGCCACCACAGCGAACAGCCGACCAAGATCACGTAGTCGACAACATACGAAAGCGCGATTGCCGGCATACCGAAGCCCAGCACAACGCCAAACAGCAGAACCGAGCCGGCCTGGCCGATGGCAGAATACAGGCAATATCGGCTATAGGGCTTCATGTCGAGCAAGGCAGAAAAGCTCTTCTGCATCAACACGACCACGCCGTAGAGCGGCAGCGAGAACGCCAGGTAGACAAGGAACTCGGACACCAGCGCCACGCCGGACTCATCAAACTTGCCGGCACAGTAAATCATGTTGAGCGGACGCGCGAAGACAATCAGGTACAGCGCGAACGGAATCAGGAAGAACAGCATCTGGGCGACGCCACGCGAAATGCCCGTGCGAACGCTGTCGTAATCCTTCTCCTGTGCGTCATGAGAGAGCTCGGTATAGAGCGCCGTCGAAAGCGAGGCGGCAATCAGCGCGTAGGGCAGCGTGTACCACAGGCGCGCATAGGCGATGACGGAAGGACCCGTCTCGGGCTGGACCACCAGCGCGGCAGCGTTGGTGATAGAAGTCGAGACAAACATGCACACCGTGGCGAGCAGCGTCGGGATACCGAGCGCAATCGTCTGGCGCAGCGCGGGGTCCTTAAAGTCGATATGGATATGGGGATGCACGCCGTGCTTGCCAAGCGCGGGAATCTGACATGCCATCTGAACAAAGACACCGAGGGTCGTACCGGCCGCAATCAAGATGATGCCGGCACGTTCGCCAAACTGTGCGGACACGGGCGCAAAACCCATAAAGCTCGCAATGACGATCACATTGTTGAGGACCGGGGCAAACGTCGACCAGAAGTAGTCGCGGTGCGCGTTGAGAACGCCCGAGAACACCGAGCCCAAACCATAAAAGAGAATCTGGATGGCAAAGAAACGGAACATGAACGCAGCGGTATCCATGCTGCCGCCGTCACCCGAAAGGAACGATTGCGTCCAGATAAAGCCCGGGGCGAACACGGTCCCCAGCAACGAAATGCCACCCAGCACCAAAAGCAGAATGCCAAGCAGGTTGCCCACGTACTCGTTCGAGGCCTCGCGACCCTGCTCACGCCTCACGCCCATGTACACGGGCAAAAACGCCGTCACGAGCATGCCACCCATCACGAGTTCGTAGAGCATATTGGGCAGGTTGTTGGCGACCTGATAGGAGGACGAGAGTAGCGACATGCCGATAGCGGCCGCCATTGCCCACGTGCGGATAAAACCGGTGACGCGAGACACGATAGTCAGAATGGTCATAAGCCCGGCGGAACGACCAACCGTGGAGTAGTCCGACGAGCCCATGTCGTCAGTGTCATCTCGCGACGAAGAAACTTCGGATGTGGGTGTCTGAGGCGCAGATTCTTTTGCGAAATGAGCTCCGCACTTCAATTCTTCCTGCGGCATCGCTCAGTCCTCTCTCGTAATCGCGGCAACCGTCGCCCCGCAAAATGCAATTAAATCATCGGGTGCAAGCTCGAGCTGATAACCACGCTTGCCTCCCGAAATAAAAATGGTATCCCAAAGGACGCATGTCTCGTCAATGAGCGTCCGGTAGCGTTTTTTCATACCGACCGGGCTGCAGCCGCCGCGAACGTAGCCAGTCGCCGCAAGCAAATCCTTCACATGCATCATGGCCAAGGACTTCTCCCCCGCGGCACGCGCGGCGGACTTTAGATCGAGCTCGTCGGCAACAGGGATGCAGCACACGACATAGTCGTTGGACGGCGTCACGCAGACCAAAGTCTTAAATCCTTGACCGGGCTCCTCGCCAAGCTGCTCCGAAATCGCGACCCCCAGGCCCACCGACTCATCACCATCGTCTTCGTACGTATGTAGAACATAGGAAATGCCGGCACTTTCCAGCTCGCGCATCGCATTGGTTTTTGGCGTCTTTACAGCCTTTGCCATGACATATCCTTTCTCTCGCATTCGGACGCAAGGATTAAGTATATGTCCAATTCGGCTGCATACGTCACTTCGGCACAGCAAGCGCCATCGAATCACAAGGAGTCGATGGCGCCCATAAACTGAATCGCCTATTTATTGAGCATCAAGTTGAGCCTGACGCTCCCGGTCACGCCTGAGCAACGGCGCCAAAAACTTGCCCGTATAACTCTGCGGACAGTCCGCAACCTGCTCCGGTGTGCCCGAAACCACGACGGTTCCGCCGCCGTTACCGCCCTCGGGACCCATATCGATCAGGCGGTCGGCAACCTTGATGACATCAAGGTTGTGCTCAATCACCAGCACCGTGTTGCCCGCATCGACCAAGCGCTGCAGCACATCGAGCAGCTGGCGGACGTCCTCAAAATGAAGGCCGGTCGTCGGCTCGTCCAAAATATAGAACGTCTTGCCCGTCTGGCGTCGATGAAGCTCCTTGGCGAGCTTCACACGCTGCGCCTCGCCGCCCGAAAGCGTCGTGGCGGGCTGGCCCAGGCTCACGTAGCCTAAGCCTACATCGTACAGCGTCTGGAGCTTGCGCTTAATCTGCGGGATATTCCCAAAGAAGGCCAGCGCCTCGGTGACGCTCATGTCGAGCACGTCCGAGATGGTCTTGCCACGGTAGGTGACCTCGAGTGTCTCGCGGTTGTAGCGTTTACCGCCGCAAACTTCGCAGGGAACGTAGATATCGGGAAGGAAGTGCATCTCGATCTTGATCTGCCCGTCGCCCTTGCACGCCTCGCAGCGCCCGCCACTCACATTAAAGGAGAAACGACCCGGCGAGTAGCCGCGCGCCTTCGACTCCGGCGTACTCGCAAACAGCGCGCGAAGATCATCCCACAGGCCGATATAGGTAGCAGGGTTGGAACGCGGCGTGCGGCCAATCGGCGACTGGTCGATATCGATAACCTTATCGATACACTCGATGCCCTCGATTTTTTTATACGGACCCACAGGGCGCGTCGAACGGTGAATAGCATTCGTAAGGGCAGGCGCAATGGTGTCGGTAACCAGGGAGCTCTTGCCCGATCCCGACACGCCGGTAACAACCGTAAGCGTACCAAACTCGATCTTGGCGGTAACGTTTTTGAGGTTGTTGGCTCGAGCGCCCGTAATTTTAAGGCAGCCGCGACCGGGCTTGCGCCGTTCATCAGGCACCCGAATCATTCGTTTGCCGGTCAGATAAGCGCCCGTCATCGACTCAGGACACGCCATGATATCAACAGGCGTTCCCGCCGCGACTACGTGTCCGCCGTTGACACCGGCGCCGGGCCCCATGTCGATCACGTAGTCGGCGGCACGGATTGTATCCTCGTCGTGTTCGACAACGATAACGGTATTGCCGATATCGCGCAGGCGCTCGAGCGTCTTGATCAGGCGCTCGTTGTCACGCTGATGAAGACCGATCGAGGGCTCGTCCAGAATATAGAGCACGCCCATGAGACCCGCGCCGATCTGCGTTGCCAAGCGAATACGCTGTGCCTCGCCACCGGAAAGCGTCGCCGAGGCGCGATCGAGTGTCAGATAGTCGAGTCCAACATCGACCAGAAAACGCAGGCGCTCCAGAATTTCCTTGACGATACGGCCGCCGATAAACTGTTGGCGCTCGGTGAGTTCCAGGCCCTCAAAAAACTCGAGCGATTCACGGCACGACAGGCAACAAACTTCGTAAATGGACTTGCCGCCCACGGTGACGGCGAGCATCTCAGGGCGCAAACGAGCGCCGTGGCAGCTCGAGCACGGCTCCTCGCGAATGTACTTCTCCAGGCGCGCCTTGGTGTTCTCGTTCGTCGTCTCGGTATAGCGTTCGTACAGGATGTTGCGAACGCCCGAAAACTTGGTATCCCACTGGCTGCGACGTCCGTCGAGCTTTTGGTAGTCGACCGAGATCTTCGTATCGCCCAGGCCATCCAAGAATGCACGACGCACGCGAGGGGGCAAGTCCTCCCACGGCGTATCGGTGCTCACCTTAAAGTGTTTGCAGACCGCAGCAAAAATCTGCGGATAGTAGTTCGAGTTGCCAAACAGGCTACCAAAGACTCCGTCGGCAATGGACTTCGAGGGGTCCTCGATCAACGCCTCGGCATCAACGGTTTTCTTAAAGCCCAGGCCGTCGCACTCAGGACATGCGCCATAGGGAGCGTTGAACGAAAAATCACGCGGCTGAAGATCGTCAATGGAGTGACCATGCTCCGGGCACGCCAAGGCCAACGAATACTCCAGCAGCTCGCCCTCGGTCCCCTCGGGAGCATCACGATCGGGCAGCATGTACACGTTTACATTGCCGTGAGCCAGCGCGGTCGCCTGCTCAACAGACTCGGCGATACGGCCCAGAGAGTTCTCACGGATCACGATGCGATCGACTACGACCTCGATATCGTGCTTGAACTTCTTGTCCAGATCGATCGGATCGTCGAGCGAGCGCACTTCACCGTCGACACGCACGCGGCTAAAGCCCTCGGCGCGAAGGTCCTCAAACAGTTTGGTGTACTCGCCTTTTCGCCCGCGCACCACCGGTGCCAGCACAAACGCGCGGCGGCCCTCCCCCGCCGCCAAGACCTTGTCGGCAACCTGGTCGGTCGTCTGACGCTCAATGACGCGGCCGCATTCGGGACAGTGCGGGGTGCCCACACGGGCGAACAGCAGGCGCAGATAGTCATAAATCTCGGTTACGGTGCCAACCGTCGAGCGAGGGTTTTTAGACGTCGTCTTTTGGTCGATCGACACCGCCGGCGAAAGGCCGTCGATTGAATCCAAGTCGGGTTTGTCCATCTGGCCCAAGAACTGGCGCGCATAGCTCGAAAGGCTCTCGACGTATCGACGCTGGCCCTCGGCATAGATAGTGTCAAATGCCAGCGAACTCTTGCCCGAGCCAGAAAGACCGGTAATGACCACGAGTTGGTCACGCGGAATGGAAACATCGATATCACGGAGGTTGTGCTCACGAGCGCCGCGAATAACGATAGAAGAATCAGACATGGAAGCTCCTTGCCTCCTATTGCATCGAATCATACTGTCGATGAGTTTAGCGCACTCGACGCGCACAGATGTTCGTAATACAAGATTCGCAGACCTTTAGCTTTGCGTATCGGGTGCTTTGTTTCTCGAAATGCCGTGGAAGGGTTACAGTAATCTACTACTGAACTTAATTTGCTGTAACAGAGGAACGTCCATGACCGAAGATATCCCCCTTGAAATCACTTCGAGCGACATGGCCAATCTGCCCATATTCATCGCCGTCCTTATCGTGGCCACCGTCGTCGTGCGCGTGTATTTTTCAATCAAACACAATGAAAAGCCGCCCATTGCCCGCGTCTTTTGGTGCGCGACGCTCCTCATCCCGCTCGGCGTGGTAGCTGCATGGATTACGAATCAATTGCTCGTAAATGAGGACAGTTCCCTATGGGTCCTTTCTTATTCGGCGCTCGGTGCTGCCGCCGTCATACTTCTTGTCGAGCCCTTGGTTTCGGGACTTATTGACCAAACCGATCTTGAGACGGGAACGGTTGCCTGTATTTGCCGTGACATCCTTGTCATCGCCGCTGTTTCAGCGCTCTCGTTCGTTTCACTCGAAATTGCCTGCAACGAAACGTTCTATCACATTCCCGCCAACTCATTCGGGTTTTCCGTCGGGCTGCTCGCGACGGTTCTGCTCTCCCTTTATCTGCTGGGACAGCGTCATGGGGGCGTCATGGCCCTCGTGCCCGTCGTCTGTTGCATCCTTGGCATTGCCGAGCACTTCGTCATAACGTTTAAAGGCGAAGCCATCCTGCCAAGCGATATCTTGGCCCTTGGCACTGCAATGGAAGTGAGCGAGGGATACGAGTTTACCTTTACCGCCGGAATCGTAACCTCTCTAGCCCTGCTGGAGATTTCCCTGGGGCTTCTTTCGCTTATCCGACCGAGAAAGCTCCGTACGCCCACCCATGTCTTCCCCGCAATCGCCGCTAACCTCTGCGCTTTTCTGCTAGTGACCGTTGTGGGGCTCTCGGGCTTTTCCAGCATCGACTTGGAGCAGGCGCTGAATTTTGGATTTGACCGTTGGCAGCCCATCACCACGTATGCGTCTCAGGGTTTTATCACTTCGTTCACCGAAATGGTCAACGAGTTGCCTATTGAGAAGCCCGAAGACTATACGCCCGATGAGGCGCAGAGCATCGAGCAGGAGCTCGCCGCCACCTACGACAGCACGTATGGCTCGAGCGAGCAGCGCGCGGCGGCCGTTGCCCAGTTCAATGAAATCAAGCCGACGATTGTTGCCGTCATGAATGAGAGTTTTAGCGACCTTTCGTGCTTTGAGCAGCTCCAGGCGGCCGGGTACACCGGCCCCGCATTCTACAACTCGCTTCCCGACACACTTGTTCGCGGCACCATGCTCGCTTCGGTCGCCGGTGGCGGAACGGCAAACTCCGAATTTGAATTTTTGACCGGAGCGACAACGGCCTTTGTCGGATTAGGCAAAATCCCCTATCAGCTATATCAGATGAATGGCGTCAACAGCCTGGCAAAGGACCTTAAGGAGCTTGGGTATACCGCTACCGCTATGCACCCGCAAAACCCCGTCAACTACCATCGAGATAAAATCTATCAGCAGCTGGGCTTTGGAGACTTTCTTTCAATCGGCGATTTCGAAGGTGCGCCCTGTTACCATGCCGGCGTATGCGACTACGCCACCTACGACAAGATACTCGACCTGCTTAGAACCGACGAAGCCCCGCAGTTCATCTTTGACGTCACGATGCAAAATCACGGCGGCTACGACTATGGCACCGTTCCCGCCGAGGAGCTGACAAACTATTGGGTCGAGGGAGCCAGCGAGGGTGCCAATAGCGCGCTCAACACCTATCTTACCTGCATCAACGCATCCGACCGGGACCTCGAGTACTTTATCAACGAGCTCCGCAATATCGGCAGACCGGTTGTCCTTGTCTTTTTTGGCGACCATCAGCCGAGCGCCGCAACAACTCTCAACGACGAGCTGTACCCTCAGGAAGATACGGCAAGCCACGCTTTCCGTATCTATCAGTCGACATATTTCGTCTGGGCTAACTATGAAATCGCCGGCAATACCGAGCTCAACGTCTACGACACCGTCGGGGCAAACGAGATTGCAGCCATTACCCTTAATAAGATCGGCGCCCCGCTCACCGACTATCAAAAGGCTCTGCTTGCAACAAGGTCAGATGTGCCCACCATCAATGTCGCCGGCTACCTTGGTGCCGACGGGCTGCGCTACGACTTGGAATCTGAAGACAGCCCATACGCCTCGACGATCGACAAGCTGCAGCGCATGCAATACCTCGAGTTCGCCAGCAAAGTTCAGTAAGCCCGCCCATTCGCTTGGACCCATCGTATTGCAAGCACGCTCGGCCCAAATGCATCGCAAATGACTCCCGCTCGCAAACGAGGGTACAATGACGCTCATGTCACATCACGGGGCTCCGGCCCCAACATATACAAAGGAGTCATACATGGGATGCGAGCACGCACAGGCCGCCGGCGGACAAACGTCGCCGTCGCAATTTGAGGAGAACACGCTGTCCGAGGTCAAACGCGTCATCGCCGTGCTTTCCGGCAAGGGCGGTGTCGGCAAGTCGTTTGTCACCGGTGCCATCGCCACCGAGCTTGCCCGTCACGGCCACAAGGTCGGCGTCCTCGATGCCGACATTACCGGTCCCTCTATCCCCAAGATGTTCGGTATGAGCGGACGCCACGTCCATGCCCTTGGCAACCTTATGCTGCCTGAAATCTCCGAGCACGGCGTCAAGGTCATGAGCTCCAACCTTCTGCTCCAAAACGAGACCGACCCCGTCCTTTGGCGCGGTCCGGTCATCGCAGGCGCCATTAGGCAGTTCTGGAGCGAGACCTCATGGGGCCCCATCGACTACCTGCTGGTCGACATGCCTCCGGGAACAGGCGATGTCGCGCTCACTGTCTTCCAGTCGCTGCCCGTCGACGGCATCGTCATCGTCACGAGCCCGCAGGATCTGGTCTCGATGATCGTCGCCAAGGCGGTCAACATGGCCGAGAAGATGAACGTCCCCATTCTGGGCATTGTCGAGAACATGAGCTATATCGAGTGCCCCGACTGCGGCAAGAAGATCGAGGTCTTTGGCAAGAGCAAGCTCCCCGAGGTCGCAGAGCGCTATAACCTCGACATCTTGGGCCAGCTTCCCATTAATCCGGCACTCGCCGAGGCCTGCGATAAGGGCGAGGTCGAGACCGCGCTGCCCGATGGCATGTTGCCCAAGGCAGTCTCTGCCGTCGAGGCTATTACCCCGCACGAGACCGACGAGGCCTAAGTGAACACGAGCGCCTTCTATGACGTCCTGGTAATCGGCGGCGGGGCTTCAGGCCTCGCCGCCGCCATTACGGCCGCACGCGCTGGCAAAAGCGTCTGCATCGTTGAGCGCGATGTCGCCTGCGGCCTTAAGCTCCTTGCGACCGGTAACGGCCGCTGCAACCTCTCCAACGAATCGATTGATCCTCAGCGGTATAACCACCCCGCATTCGTCGAATCCGTCATGGGCCCCCAGCCCGAACAAGAGCTTATGGGTTTCTTCTCCTCGCTGGGCATCATGACAACCTCCGAGGAAGGCCGGCTGTACCCGCGCTCCCTTCGCGCCGAATCGGTGCGCGACGCACTTCTCAATGTTTGCGACCGCCTGGGTATCACCTTAATCTGCGGAGCCAACGTTGCCTCGGCACACAAAGCTTCCGAAGGCTGGGCACTCCAGATAGACCGTCCAGCGCGGGCGCTCAAGGCAAAAAAGCACGACGACCGAAAATCGGAGCTCCGCTCGCTTCGGAAAGCGCTCGCCGATGTCCCTCGCAAGAACGAGGCCCTGGAGGCACATGCCGTAATTATCGCCACGGGTGGCAACCCCACTGGTATCGCCGATACGTTTCGCCTCCCCCTCACTTCGCTGCGCCCCATCCTCTGCCCCGTATCGGCAACGGTCGTCGGCGATCGGGCGGCACTCAAGACGTTAGATGGCCTGCGCGTCCGCGCCCGCTTGACGCTCGCCCGCAATCATAATGAGCTCTGGCACGAAGACGGTGAAGTCCTGTTTCGAGCCTTCGGCATCTCGGGCGTCGCTGTCTTCAACCTCTCCCGTCGTATCCAGCACGGCGATACGATCCTGCTCGACGTTTTCCCCGACCTCTCCAAAGACGAGCTGCTCGATATGCTCAACCGGCGCGTTGAGCTGCTCGGCGGCTTTTCGCCCCGCGATCCCCGTTGGCTCGACGGCATGCTCGCCCCGCAACTCTCCCGCGTCGTCTGCACGGCGTTCGAGCAGTGCCATCCAGGCTCCAACGATGTCATCCACCTGGTCTCGATCCTCAAGCACTTTAAGTTGCTCGTCGAGGGAACAGCCGAGGAGCGCTCGGCGCAGGTCACGCGTGGTGGCGTATCTGTCGAGAGCATCTCAACACCCAGTCTACGCGCGAGCAGCTCTGTCGACGCCCCGCTTTACGTCTGCGGCGAAGCGCTCGACATCGACGCCGACTGCGGCGGCTTCAACCTTGCATGGGCTTGGATATCGGGGGTTCGCGCTGCAAGCAGCCCGTAGCAACGCAGTCTATAATCAAAATGCAATCGGGCCGTCTGAACTTTCCGGGCGGCCCCTTTCTTGCATCTAAGGAGACCTCGATGATCGAAATCACCCAAGTCCATGCGTCACTTGATGACGCTCGCGACGAAAACGCCTGCCTTGCCGTTGGCAGACGCGCTGTCAAGCGAGCCCTTCGGTGCAAGGACTCCCAAATCAAGACTATCGAACTCCATCGCAAGTCAATCGATGCCCGCAAAAAACGAGACGTCCATTTTATCTTGAGCTTCCGCGTCGAGCTTTCGACCCCTTGTCTTGAACAAATCGCCATCGATGGTATTTCCGACCACGACCGCTCGCACATCCGCATGATAGAAGCCGAACCGCCCTCGTTCCCCTCCCCCGTTGTCGCAGCGCCTGACGAACGCCCCATCGTCGTTGGAGCCGGATGCGCCGGCCTTTTTGCAGCACTTGCCCTTGCCGAAGCAGGCCTCAAGCCCTTGCTCATCGAGCGCGGCGATCCGGCCCTTCGCCGCTCACGGGCCATCGATCTTTTTCTCAAAGAACGCATCCTAGATCCCGAGAGCAACATTCAATTTGGCTTAGGCGGCGCGGGTACGTTCTCGGATGGCAAGCTCAATACGGGAACCAAGAATCCAGCCCATCGGCTGGTCCTCGAGACCTTCGTCGAAGCGGGCGCTCCCCGCGATATTCTATGGGATGCAAAGCCGCACATTGGCTCCGACATCCTCCCCGCCGTCGTTACCAGCATCTCCCAACGCATTGAACAGCTCGGAGGGACCGTTCGCTATCGAACGAAACTCGTTGACATTCGCACTGATACATCTGGTGCCATTGTCGGTATCGACATCCAATCGTCTCAGGACACGACAAGCGAGTCAATCAACACAAAGCATCTCATTCTCGCTTGCGGTCATTCTGCCCGCGACGTATTCGAGGTTCTCAAAACCCATGATGTCGCCCTCGCTCAAAAGACGTTTGCCATGGGCGTTCGCATCGAACACCCGCAACGTGATATCGATCGGGCGCAATATGGCCCCGCGGCGGGTCATCCCGCGCTCGGAGCGGCCCCCTATAAGCTCGTTGCCCATCTTCCCAACGATCGCAGCGTGTTCTCATTCTGCATGTGTCCCGGCGGACAGGTTGTCGCCGCCTCTTCAGAGCCCGGCCATCTGTGCGTCAACGGCGCCAGCCTCAACGCCCGCGCCGGCCGCAACGCAAACGCCGCCCTCCTCGTTAACGTCACGCCCGACGATCTCCCCAGCGACGATCCTCTTGCAGGCGTAGAACTCCAGCGTATCTGCGAGCGGGCTGCCTATCGCCTTGGCGGCTCCAACTGGAGCGCACCGGCACAGCTCGTCGGCGATTTCCTCGCAGAACGCGCCAGCATGGCATGCGGCAAGGTAAAGCCCACCTATCCGCTCGGCGTGACTTGGACAGCAATCGATGAGTCATTGCCGCAACATATCATCGAGTCGCTTCGTCTTGGAATTCCCTTGCTCGGCAAAAAACTGCGTGGCTACGACCATCCCGATGCCGTCCTCACCGGTGTTGAGACACGCTCGAGCTCTCCGGTCACCGTTACTCGAGACCGGCAATGCCACGCCGTATCGACCCCGGGGCTCTACCCCTGCGGCGAGGGAGCCGGATATGCCGGCGGAATCATGAGCGCCGCCACCGATGGCATCCGTTGTGCTGAAGCCCTGATCGCAGACCTCTAACGCACGAATTCCAGCGCGCAAAAGACATAGGCCCCGAGCTCCACAGGGAACACGGGGCCTGTTCGCTATTTCTTAAACCGTGCACCCTGGCGTTTTCTGCCCGATGCGAACGTGGAACCCTTGCGGGCCTGCGAACGTAAGCGCTCGATCGTCTCGTCCTCAGACGCGCCCTCGAGCATCGCCCGAATCTGAACGACGGCATCGCGCAGGCGCGCCGCCTCCTCAAAGTCCATGGCGGCAGAAGCGTTACGCATGTCCTCTTCCATGGTTTCGACGATCCGCACAAGCTCGTCATGCGGCAGTTCTTCCAACTGCTCCGCAAGTGTCTGCTCGGGCGCCACCGTTTCCGGCACGCCGCCCTCACCCGACTCATCGGGCGTATAGAATGCGCCATGGCCAAGAGAGTCGCCCTTCGCGCGCCCCTTGGAACCCACGGTTTTTTCGGCCTCGGCAATAAAACTTGAGATGTCGTTGATGGCCTTGCGCACTGTCTTGGGCACAATGCCGTGCTCTTCGTTATATGCCATCTGAATCTCGCGTCGGCGCTGCGTCTCGTCGATTGCCTCTCTCATCGAATCGGTCACGACGTCTGCATACATAATGACTTCGCCGTCGGCATTACGGGCCGCACGACCAATCGTCTGAATCAGCGAACGGCGGTTGCGCAAAAAACCTTCCTTGTCGGCATCGAGAATCGCCACCAGCGAGACCTCGGGGAGATCCAGGCCCTCGCGCAGCAGATTGATGCCCACCAGAACATCAATTTTGCCCTCGCGCAGCGTTCGCAGGATCTCGACACGGTCCATTGTCGCCGTATCAGAGTGCATGTAATTGACCTTAATGCCCGCGTCGAGCAGATGGTCGGTCAGGTCCTCGGCCATGCGCTTGGTCAACGTGGTCACCAGCACGCGCTCCTTGCGGGCAACGCGCTCGCGAATCTCATCCTCAAGATCATCAATCTGGCCGCGAACCGGACGCACGTCAATTTTGGGGTCGAGCAGACCGGTCGGTCGAATGATCTGTTCAACATCGTTTTGACTCACGCGCAACTCATAGTCACCCGGCGTGGCCGAAACGTAGATAAACTGCGGAATCCTTGCCTCAAACTCATCGAAGCGAAGCGGACGGTTGTCGAGCGCTGACGGAAGACGAAAACCGTGCTCAACAAGCGTAACTTTGCGCGATCGGTCGCCTTCATGCATACCGCGAATCTGCGGCACCGTCACATGGCTCTCGTCGATGATGCAGAGCATGTCCTTGGGAAAGTAATCAATCAGGGTAAACGGCGGCTCGCCCGGCTTGCGCCCGTCCAAATGACGCGAGTAGTTCTCAATGCCGTTGCAAAAACCCATGGTCTCGAGCATCTCGAGATCATAATCGGTACGCTGCTGCAGACGTTGCGCCTCGAGCAACTTGTCGGTCGCCTTGAGCTCGGCCACACGCTTCTCGCACTCTTCGCTGATCGATTTCAGAGCCGCCTTGACCTTGGGCTTCTCGGTCACGTAGTGCGAGGCCGGCCACACGGGAATAGCCTCGTACTCACGAAGCATCTCGCCGGTGACCTCGTCGATCTC